>JBQCCT010000107.1:0-2502 GCA_051961955.1 Solirubrobacterales bacterium | reverse complement strand
CCTCGACCCGGAAGTTGGAGACGCCGATCGAGCGGGCGCCACCTTCCTCCTTGATCCGTTCGAAGGCTCGCCAAGTCTCGAGGTAGAGGTCGCGGCCCGGCTGCGGCCAGTGGATCAGGTAGAGGTCGACGTAGTCGCCGCCGAGCCGCTCCAGGCTTGCCTGGAAGGCACGCAAGGTCGAGTCGTAGCCCTGCTCGGAGTTCCAGAGCTTGGTGGTGACGAAGACTTCCTCGCGCACCCCACTGGCCGCGATCGCCGCCCCCACCCCGGCCTCGTTTCGATAGGCGGCGGCGGTGTCGACGTGGAGATAGCCGACCGCCAGCGCCTCCTCGACCTTCTCCTGCGTATCCCCGGGCGGGATCTGGAAGGTCCCGAACCCGAGCTGCGGGATCTCGACGCCGTCGTGCAGGGACAGGACTGGTGCTTCGGTCGCATGAGTCATGCACCTTCGGTTACCCAAACTTCGCCTGGTCAAGCAGCGAGATGCGCCGATTACGTGAGCTTGGCGCTAGCTCGTCGCTAGGCCAATAGCCAACAACGGAAACGCGGCCATGATGCCGAGGTAAGCGCCCATCGCAGCGCCGCTGGCGAGGGTCGCCGTACGCGAGCGGGCGCCGGCGATGCAGCCGACGAGAAAAAAGGTGCCGGCGATTCCGAAGCCGATCCAGAAGACGGGAGGCATTGCGGCGGCGAGAATACCGGACCCAGCGGGGATCAACGCTCTAGGCTTGCCTCGTGCCGCCGCCAGAACTCGACAGACTCCCCGGAGCAGAGATCGTTCTTCCCGGCATCGAGGATCTCCGAGCCGGGCGCGAGACCGTCAACGCGCTCGCCGTGCGCGCCGCGGCAACGCGACTTGGCGTGCACGACCTAGTTGGCGATGCCGACGCAGAAGAGCCCGCCGCACATCAGCTGTACCTGCGCCTGAGCGACGAGCTCGGCGACAGGGCTTACTCCCGCTACAACGCGATCCTCGCCCGGGTCGCCAGCTTCGCACGAGCCGCAGGGCATGCGCGACCCGGCTGACGCGGAGCGGGTTCGGCGACTCGCCGCAGAGCTTGGCCGGGTCGTTCCCCCGGGGACGAGGATGTACCTGACGGGAGGTGCGACTGCCGTCCTCGAAGGATGGCGGCCATCGACGGTCGACATAGACGTGCGCTTCGAGCCGGACTCGGACACGGCGCTCCGCAGGATCTCGGAGTTGAAGGAGGAGTTGAACGTAAACGTCGAGCTGGCTTCCCCACTTGACTTTCTTCCCGCGCTTCCTGGCTGGCAAGACCGATCGCGCTTCCGCTTCCGCGAGGGCAACTTGGAGGTCTTCGACTTCGACCCCTGCTCGCAAGCGCTGTCCAAGCTGGAGCGCGGCTTCGAGCTCGACCGGAGGGACGTGCGAGAGATGGTCGAGGCGGAACTGGTCAAGCCCGAACGCCTGCTGGAGCTGTTCAAAGAGATCGAGCCAGAGCTATATCGCTTCCCGGCAGTCGACTCGAAAGCTCTCAGGGCCGCGGTCGAATCTCTGGGCGCCTGAGCCGGCGCACTAGGCGTTCGATCCCGATCCAGAGCAGGCCGAGCAGGAAGACCGGCAGGGCGAAGAAGGCGACGACGCCGAGGCCGGCGGCGAGGCTGAGGGCGAGGGCGGCGAGGATCGCGGCGGCGATCGTGTCGATCAGCAGCGCTCTCATCTCACGTAAACCGCAAAGAAGTCGCGTTCGTCGGGGACTAGGTAGCGGGTGTCGGGGCGGAACATTTCCGGGAGCAGGTTCGAGGGTTCCTTGGCGCCGGGGTAGCGGTAGCTGATGAAGCTGGTCCAGTCTTCGTTGATGTCGAGCTCCATCGCCCGCACCGCACCGGCCCGCTGGAGGATCTTCGCCAGCGATTCGACCGTCTGGTAGTTGGCAGCGGCATAGATCAGGTTGCCGCGCTTGTCGATCCCAAGGCCGGAGCGCCAGACCCGGATCGCGTTGTTGACCGTCGCCCCCCATTCCGGTCCGTCGCTGAGGTTGGGGTTGAGCTTCCCTTCTTCGATGATCGGCGGCAGGTTCTGCTTCGCGAAGACGATCTTCGGGTTGACGTGTTCGCCGTTCTCCCAAGGGCGGACGTCGACCCGCCCGCCGCGATACTCGATCAGCGTCTCGATCCCGTCGACCATCGGCGCGATCACTTCGCCGCGGTAAACGAGCCCCGCGTTGGAGGTTTCCAGCGGGAAGCCACCGTTGAAGGTGGCGGCGATGCGGTCGCGCTTCGAGGGCGGCACCTCGGCCGGCCCGCGGTTTTCGAGTTCCGGCGGCTCCGCCAGCCCCGGCACGTAGACGAGGCGGGTGCGGCCGCTGTCGATCCAGGCGACGCCGGCGACAAACTGCGGGTATTCGGGGTCGCTGCGGAAGGTGGTGAGGAGAACCGGCGGGCGCCGGCCGGCGCTGGCGGAGGCCGCATGCCAGACGCCCTCCCCCGGCAGCGCCGGGTGGATCAGCGGCTTGATCCGCGGCGGTCGGTAGATCGGGT
>JBQCCT010000106.1:0-7815 GCA_051961955.1 Solirubrobacterales bacterium | reverse complement strand
TCGGGGCCGGGATCGGCCCCTATGACATCGAAGAGGTCTGGGGGATCGCCAAGGCCTACGCGACCCGGGTCGGCGCCGGCCCCTTCCCGACCGAGCTCTTCGACGAGACCGGCGAGCAGATGCTGCAGCGCGGCCACGAGTTCGGGACGACGACGGGGCGGCGACGGCGCTGCGGCTGGATGGACCTGGTGGCGCTGCGCTACGCGGTCCGCCTCAACCGCATGGACGCGCTGGCGATCACCAAGCTCGACGTTCTCAGCGGCATCGGCCCGCTGCGAGTGGCAGTCCGCTATCGCTCCAAAGAAGGCGCGGAGCTCGACACCTTCCCTTACCACCAGTCGATCCTCCACTCGGCGACGCCGGAGTACGAGGAGCTACCGGGTTTCGACCTCGACCTCGGCGCCTGCCGCAAAGCCGACGACCTACCGCGCGAGGCGCGCGACTACCTCGGCTTCATCGCCGACTTCGTCGGGGTGCCGATCCGCCTGGTCGGTGTGGGCCCCGACCGCGAGCAGGTCATCTGGCTGGACGAGTGACGGGACCGTCGGGCCGGGTCGGTACTCGCTCAGTCGACGATTACTTGAACCTGTCGAGCGGTGCTGCGGCAGAGACCTTCCACTTGCCGTTTTCTCGATTGACCGGCACGATCCAGTCCTTGCCATCGTTGCCGTGATACTGGGCGTAGCCGTGGCCTTCGCCGATCCGGAGGCTGGCGACCGTCGTGCCTTTGAAGGTGTTGACATAGTCGCCCGAGGCGTCGTGCTTGAAGTAAGCGAGGGCTTCAGGACAACTCTTGACCCTGCCGTTGGTGACGCTATGGGCGTCTTTCGTGATGTTCTTGGTGTAGTAGCGGGAGAAGTAGGAACAATCCTTTGCCCAGGCCTGGACAGCGCGAGCGCGCATCCAGGCGGCGATAGTGGCCGAGGCCTGCTTGCGTTCCGCCGGCGTCGCCTCCCGACCGAACGTCTGCACCGCGTTGTCGCCGCCGGGAACGACGAACTGGCGCGTGGGACCAGGTGGGAATTCGCTCCAGTCGACCGTTTTTTCCTTCGCGGCCGAGGTGGTCGAGCCGCCACCGCCGCAGCCGGCAAGCAAGACCGCCACCAGCAAGCCCAGCGCAAGCAATAAACCCCTAGTCCCTCCCATGCGGAAAGTTTAGGACAAAAACGCTCCACTGGTCTATTGCTGCTCTACAGTCTGTGGGTGGCTTCAACCCGACGCTCTGCCAAGCTGACCGAGCGGCTGCCACGGGGAAGACATGGCTTACCGAGGGAGGCGGTGACCGAGTCCCAGCGGAACCGCATTCACCAGGCGATGATCGAGGTCGTCGCCGAGCGGGGCTACCCGGAAACTCGAGTTGTTGACGTGATCGGCTTCGCCGGCGTTTCCCGCAAGACCTTCTACGAGCTCTTCGACAGCAAGGAGGACTGCTTCCTCGCCACCTATGACTCCTTGCTCGGAAACCTCCTGAGCGAGGCAACCAATGCCTTCGAATCCAAGCCCAAAGGGTCCTGGGCGGAGCGGGTCTACGTCGCGCTAGAGGCGCTGCTGGAGCATCTCGCTATCCACCCAGATGAGGCCCGCTTTGCGATTGTCGAGGTGCTTGCCGCCGGCCCCAAGGCGCTTGCCCGCCGCGACGCCGCGCTGCGCCAGTTCACCGGTTTCCTGGAGGCTGGCCGTTCAGAGACCTCGGTCGAACTGCCCGGCATCACCTCGCTGGCCCTCGCGGGCGGGATCAACGAGATCCTCTACAGCGAGATTCTGCACGGCGCTGCTTCCCGTCTGCCCAGTCGTCTCCCGGATCTGATGTTTTGGATCACTTTGCCTTTCCTTGGGCCGAAGGGGGCAAACGCGGAGCGTGAGCGGGTGCGGCTCGCCCAACTGCGCTCATAGCGGCTGAGTTAAGCCGCTCCTTTTGGTGAAGAAACGGGTTTATGAAGAACGTCCGGGTGGTAGTTTGAGCCGCTGGATAGATGTTTCAAGCAAGCTTTCGACGGCATCGGCCCAAGGACGGGCAGGCCGCAAAGGAGAGATATAGGGATATGCGTAAGTACCTGATGTTGACGATGGCCCTTGCGGGCCTGATCGCCGTCAGCGTGGCGGGCATCGCCAGCGCCGGCAACAAGCCTCAGACGGTCGTAGCCGGCAATCTCGAATTCACCTTCAACGGCGGCTTCAGCCCGAGCAAGCTACCGAAGAACAAGCTCGCGCCGATTGCCCTAAACGCTTCGGGCAAAATCGCGACGCTGAATGGCGAACACCCGCCGGCGCTGAAGGAAGCCATTGTCGAAACCGACAAGAACGGCGCCGTGACGACGGTCGGCTACCCGAAATGCACCTCGGGCAAATTGCAGTCGCAGGACACCAAGCACGCGGAAGCGATCTGCAAGAAGGCGATCATCGGCAAAGGCACGACCAACGTCGAGGTCAAGTTCCCGGAACAGAATCCGATTCCGGTGAGCAGCAAACTGCTCGTCTTCAACGGCGGCACCAAGGGCGGCGTGACGACCTTCTTCATCCACGCCTACATCACCGTCCCGACCCCGGCCGCGATCGTCACCACGGTGACGATCAAGAAGATCCACCACGGCCGCTACGGCTTGCTGTCGGTCGCCTCGATCCCGAAGATCGCCGGCGGCAGCGGCTCCGTCACGTCGTTCAACCTGACGATCAACAAAAAATACACCTACAAGGGCAAGAAGATGAGCGTGCTCAGCGCCAAATGCCCCGATGGCAAGCTGCAGGCCCACGCCACCGCCGTCTTCGCTGACGGGACCAAAGCGGCGACCACCATCACCCGGACCTGCACCGGGACCTGAGCAGGGCATCGTCCAAGGACCCCTTGCGACGGATGGTGTTCAAGACGGGCGGCCTCGCGGCCGCCCTTCTCTTTGCCCTCGTGGCGATCTCGGCGCCGGCCGCTTTCGCCAGCGATATTCCCTGGGGGGCGGGGTGCATGCCGGTTCCCCAGGGGAAGACGCGAACCGCAGCCAACTGTGGCGCCAGTCTCATCGACGGGCAGGCGGTCGCCCCGGCAGGTGCGCCGCCGGCGGTGAAGCAGGTGATCGCTGCTGCCAACCGGATCCGACAGAGGCCATATGTCTGGGGAGGCGGCCACACCGGTTGGCGCAGCCGCGGCTACGACTGCTCGGGGGCCGTCAGCTATGCCCTGCACGGTGCCGGCCTGCTTGATGCGACGATGGTCTCCGGCCAGCTCGCGCATTGGGGCGAAGCAGGGCCTGGGAAGTGGGTCACCATTTACGCTAACGCGCAACACGTCTTCATGGTGGTCGCCGGCCTGCGCTTCGACACTCGCGGCGACCCGGCCGGGGTTTCGGGTCCCCGCTGGCACCGAGCTTGGGTTGATCCCCGAAGATTCGCCGCCAGGCATCCTGCGGCGCTTTAGTGGACTAGACGAATCGGCGCACGGAATGGAGGGACCTATCTAGACTGGCGGTGGATGTCCTCTGGCCGCAACAGCCTGCCAACTGCGGTATTCGCGGCGCAGGACAGAGACCTCCGACCTCTTGCCGAAGCGAGCGCCGAGGCCCTCGATCTCGACGCTCGGCAGAGAGCGGTTATGGACTCCTTCCTCCAGGAGGCCTGGTTTTTTGGCGTCCGCACCGGCCACAGGGTGATGGTGGAGACGAAAATGGGCCAGGAGGGAGATCCGCTCACGGTCGTTACCCATCTGCAGGGACAGTTCCGCGACCTGATGGAACGGCTTGGCGAGGCTCTCAACATCACCGTCGGGGGCACGATCACAGCCTGGAGCTACCTTGGCCAGGCGTGGATCGCCGGCGCTGGCTTCTGGGAGGTCGAGATCGCGGCCCGGCTAATCGAAGCGAAGACGGGCGGGCTTGAGGAGGCGCTACGCCGGTTGGAAGAGTAACCCGGCGCGCGCCCACCTTTAACCGCTCAGACGACGCAGCCCTTCGCCCCGAGTTCTTCCGCCAATTCATCCGCTTTTTTGAACGGAATGCTGCCGGTAGTAGCGGTGCCAGGATCGGCCTTGACGTTTTCGGCTGCTTCTTCCATTGCTTCAACCCAGGCTTCGACCTGTTTCTCTTCGCCTTCGGGCGCTCCGAGTTCCTTGATTTTCTGCGCTGCTTTTTCATAGCTCGGGAGCGCTTCGAGGACAACCTGTTCCTGGTCGGCCGCGGTGACTTTCTTCCCCGAGAATTTCTGGCTGGCGGCTTTGAGGACTTCCCCGCGTTCGGACTCCCCCCGCTTGCAGATTTCGTCTGCCTTCTTTGCGAATTCAGTCTTGCTCAAGCTGCTGCTCCCGCCGCCCCCGCATCCCGATACGACGAGGGCGAAGGCCACTGCCGCGATTCCCACGATTGATCCAATTGCTCCCTTGCTCACAGCATTTCCCCTTAGAGATTTTGACTAAAGCGGGGAGCTTAACGGATTGTCACCCGGCAGTGGCCTTGAGATCGGCGATAATTGCGGCTCCGGCGCCTATCCGCCGGATTGCGTTACGGCTTGCGCCGGGGAGCTTTCGAGATCCCCGGCGCAATAACTTTTCTAGGTGGCGCTCGCAAGGCCCACCCGAAAGACATCGGGCGAGGGGATGCCGATGACCTCCCCGCGGAAGCGCTTCTGCGTCCCGTAGACGACCCAGGTGGTGTCGATTTCGCCAATCTCGAGATCGAGGCGTAGCTCATCTTCGTGCTCGGCCAGATGCTCGAGGTGGGTCAGCCCCGAGTCATAGCGCCCTTCCAGCAGCTCCGCGGCGACGATCGGCTTCGACTGCACGTCGATGATCTCCTCCCAGTCGCCGCGGTCGATGTAGCCGGCGGTCGCCGGCACGAGCCCGAGCGAGCGTGGGTGCTCGATCTCCCGCCGGGTGAGGACGGCCAGCGCCTTGGTCGGATAGATGAAGGTGTCGACGACGAAGATCTCGCTCCAATAGCGCTCGGTCACCTCGTGGACCTTGGGGTGGGCGCTGCACTGCACGAGGAAGGCATCCTCCCGGCCCCGGATCTGCTCCAGGCCATCGAGGAAGTCGCCAATGAACCCGATTTCGTAGTCCTCGATTCCCTGAAAGGACATGTAGTTGCGGACCGCCCGCTCGTGGCAGGTTCCCTCTGGCCCCAAGGTGATCAGCTCAATGCTCATCTGGACAAGGCTACTCGAGCAGTCAGGAAAGACAAGGGCCACCGCGTCTCGGAATCCTTGACATGGTTGTACAGGTCCTCTAGTTTCAAGATCCTGGCGCGCCAGGGACGCGCCCGGCCTGAAATATGAAGGGGACCGGAGGGGACAACATGAGGTCGGAGACCCGTGACAGCCGAGCGCATCTGCTTCGCAACACGGCTCCTGCCTGCGTGCCTAGCGCACCGATGTTCCGCGACCAAAACCGTCGCCGTGGACGCCAGCCATTTGTCAATCGATTAGGAGGAGTTAGATGCTCTCTCGCATTCACAATAAGCTCGGCACGGCCGGACTGGTCGTGGCGATCGTGGCGCTCGTCGCCGCGTTGGGCGGAGCGGCGTTTGCCGCTGTGCCTGGTTTGAATTCCAAGCAGAAGAAAGAAGTCAAGAAGATCGCCAAGTCCTACCAGGGCAAAGGCCCCACGGGCCCGCAGGGCCCAGCCGGATCAGCCGGTGCCGCCGGTGCCAAAGGTGCCACCGGCCCCGCTGGTGCTGCCGGAACGACCGGCCCGGCCGGCCCTACCGGCCCTACCGGCGCAACCGGCGCAACCGGCGCAACCGGCGAAAACGGCACCTTCAGCACTGAACCCCTTCCCAGTGGGCAGACTCTGACCGGGGCTTGGTCTGCGAGCGGCAGCAAAAACACCACCTCGATGGGCGCGATTTCCTTCCCGGTTCGCGTCTCTCCCGCCCCGACGGCCGTGATCGAAAATAAATTCGCGGAAGCCTTCAGGCTCGGCTACGTCCTCGAAGACGGCCAAGCCAAACTGCTCGGGCCCAAAGCAAGCCCGGAAGAATTCGAAAGCGAACAAGAAGTGATAGAAGCCGAAGAAGCGTTCCTCGAAGCGTGCCCGGGCAACGCCGACACGCCTAAAGCGAGTGCCGGCTTCCTCTGCATCTACCCGAAGAGGTTCAGCACCGTCCTGCCCCCGAAAGAATCGACCTGTGGCGCACAGTCGTGCACCGAAGCCGCCGATGAATTCGGGATCGTCCTCACGTACAAATTCACTGCCGAAAACTCCTACGCGAGCGGCAGCTGGGCTGTGACCAAGTAGCCCAGAGCAAACCGGCGATTTCGCCTAAAACCCCGGGCGGCGGCAGCCGCCCGGGGTTTTTTTCGTTAGCTCTTCTTGCAGGGTTTGCCTTCTGCCCCCCAGTCGCAGTCGATCAAGAGATCTTGTTAGGAGGCATAGACCCTGGCTTGCGGGGGTAACTGGCAAGGACGCAGTTGCTAGCTCGGCGCTCAGGAGAGCGAAAGCGGATTGCGGCGGAGTTGTCGATGGTCACGGAATTCCCAAACAGCAAAGTTCGGCCTGCGCCCTCTGCAGACGAGGAGTGCGTCGCCGGGGCGTCGATCGCTGACGTGCTTCGGCTCCTCAGCTCAGGAGCGACCGGAGAGATCCTGATGGCTCTTGGGGAAGGGCCGTTGCGGACGAAGAACTTGACCGAGCGGGTGCCGGGCTATGCCCCCCGCACGATCTACCGCTACGCCGGCAAGCTGGCGGAGCTGGAAGTGGTCGAGCGGGAAGAGGAGCCGGGCGTCCCCTCGAAGGTCGTGCATACGCTGACGGACCCCTGTGGAAGCGAGCTTCACGAGGTGATGTGCCGGTACGCGGACGTCGCGATGACCCGGTTGCCGGACGGGAGGATCGACGCGCATTCGTGGGCGTCGCTCGGACTGCTGGCAGACCTCTGGGAGTCGGGGATGGTCGACGAGCTGGCCTGCAACCCGCGCTCACCCACGGAGCTGGCGCAGGGGCGACACGGCCTTAGCTACCACCAGGTCAACCGCAGAGCGGGGTTGTTCAAAGTAAGCGGGTTCCTGACTGAGTGGGCCGGCCCGGGACGGCGGCGGTGCTACGCCCTGACGGAGAAAACGCGGCGGGCGATGGGATTGATTACGGGGATCGCTCGCTGGCGACACCACCACGTCGTCGCCGAGGACGAAGAAGGAATGACCTGCGAGGAGATGGTGACGACGCTGAAGACCTCCTTGCCCCTGGTGCGACTGCGGGAACACAGCGGGAAGTGCTTGAAAGTAGAGGTCGTGCGCGAGGACGAGCCAGCAGGGTCGGAGGGCGAAGCGATCTGGGCGGAAGTCGAAGAGGATGGAACCGTGCACAGCTGTGCCGACCCCTCCTCCAACGTCGACGCGTGGAGCAGGGGCAAGATCGCCGCCTGGATCCCAACGATCCTCGAAGGAAACGCGCAGCGCGTGCTCGTCGGCGGCGAGGAGCAGCTCGTCAGCGAGTGCCTCGCCCGCCTCAACAAGGTGCTGTGGACGCCTAGTCCTTCCTAGCCGAGACGAAGATCTCGAATTGAGAATCGGTCGGTTCCTTCGGGCGGCCGTTGCCGTGGAAGACGCGATCGAGGGTCATTCCGACCGAGGCGTAGATATCGCGCAGCTCATCGACCTCATAGAGGCGCTGGCGGAATTCGATCCGCTTGTCCAGGTTCTCGAGCACCTCGCCGAAGCGGACCGGAATCATCGCCCCTTCCATGTAGCTGTTCTTCTTGTTCCAGCGGTGCTCGACGAGTTCGACCATGGTCGCGCTGGGGATCCAGGAGCGTTGCGGCAGGCGGGCGCGCGCGTAGAGGATGTTGGGGACCTGAATCAGGTTCTGGCCGCCGGATTTGAGCGCGCGGGAGATCACCT
>JBQCCT010000105.1:0-4238 GCA_051961955.1 Solirubrobacterales bacterium | reverse complement strand
ACCTTAGCGTAGGCTGGCGCCATCGCCAAGTCGCAAAGCACCAGTTGGCTGGCCCTGTTGGCGATGGGGGTGGCCGTCGTCGTCATCGCCAACGACTTCTCCGCGATCAACGTCGCCCTGCCGACGATGGAGAAGGACTTCCACACGAACGTCAACACGATCCAGTGGGTCGTCAACGCCTACGCGCTCACCTTCGGCGTGCTGATCGTCACCGGTGGGCGCCTGGCGGACCTGTTCGGTCGCCGCAACGCCTTCTTCCTCGGCACCGCGATCTTCGCCTCGATGTCGGCCCTGGGCGGAGCGGCGCAAACCGAGGACTGGCTGATCTTCAGCCGGGTGCTGATGGGGATCGGCGGGGCGCTGATGTGGCCGGCGATCCTGGGGATGACCTACGAGCTGCTGCCGGAAGAGAAGGCCGGACTCGCCGGCGGGATCATCATCGGCGCCGCGGGCCTCGGCAATGCGGTCGGGCCGCTGCTCGGCGGTTTCCTCACCCAGGAGCTGAGCTGGCGCTGGATCTTCTTCCTCAACGTCCCGGTCTCGATCTTCGCGATCCTCGTCACCTGGTTCCTGGTCCACGTCAAGGAGCCGGAAAGCACCGACCGGCAGATCGACTACGCCGGGATCACGGCGATCTCGGTCGGGCTGGTTTCACTGCTGATCGCGCTCGACCAAGTCGACGACTGGGGTTGGAGCGATCCACGGGTGATCGGGCTACTGGTGCTGGCAACGGCGACGCTGCTCGCCTTCGTGCCGATCGAGCGGCACGCCGGCAAGCATGCGCTGGTGCCGCGCGAGGTGATGCGCAACGAGAGCTTCACCGCTTCCTGCATCGCGATCCTCTTCATGTCGGCGACCTTCTTCGCCGCCCTCCTCTACCTGCCGCAGTTCATGGAGAAGCACCTCGGCTACTCGGCGCTGGAAGCGGGCGTCGGGATGCTCCCCTTCCTCGCCACCTTCGCTCTCGTCTCCTTCATCGCCGGGCCGCTCTACAACCGGCTCGGGGCGAAGACGCTGGTGGTGCTGGGTGCGGCTTGCATCACCGCCGCCCCCTTCACCTTCTCGCTGGCCGGCGGCGGCTCAGGCTACGGGGCGCTGGTACCGGGGATGGTCGTGCTCGGGATCGGCATCGGCAGCTTCTACCCGACCGCGACCACCGCCGGGGTCACTTCGGTCGACGAATCGCAAGCCAGCCTCTCCGGCGGGATCATCTACATGTTCCAAATCGCCGGCGGCTCGATCGGCCTCGGTCTCACCACCACCGTCTTCTCCAGCAACATCCCGCCCTTCGTCGACGGCGTCCACGCCGGCTTCCGCCTCGACGCCGCCCTCTCCCTGGTGGGACTACTGATAGCGCTCGGCTTCGTCGGCGGGCGTCTATTCGGGAGCCCGGAACCCGCCCAAGAATCGGCCTGATCTACTGCACCAGGTGGTTCTGACCGGGGCCACCGATCAGAGTGTCCGTCCCCGGTCCTCCCTTTAGCTGATCGTTTCCCGGGCCGCCGATCAGCTTGTCGTCGCCGGGGCCACCAAGGATCCAGTCATCGCCCCGGCGGCCGGAGAGGAAGTCGTTGCCGCTGCCGCCGACGATCTTGTCGGAAACGCCGCCGCCGATCAGCTTGTCGTCGCCGGGGCCGCCCCGCAGGGTGGCCGGAATCGGGATGTCGCTGGCGAGGATGACCGTGTCGTTGCCGCCCTCGACGTTGACTTCGAAGCCGGCGATCGCCGGTGCTTCGCAAAGCAGTTCGTTCGAGCGCCCTTCCGGGTGGGTGCAGAGGTCGCCGCCCGTTTCCAGCGGCACCCGCGACTGGATTACGTAGTTGCGCCCGTCGGAGCTGAGGGAGATGCGGATCAAGTTGTTTTCCGCACCGCCGGCGAGGACCAGCGTCACCGGGCCAGGTTCGGCATGCGCGGCCGACGCGGTCAGTGCCGCGATCGCAATCAATGCGGTGAGGAGCGTCTTCTTCATCGATCCGTAGGCTCAGCGGATTTGGAGTGGGACCCTCCCACAGGAACAACCGGTTTCGCCAGACGTTGCGCCCCCGGGCGCCAGGAGCCGCGAAAGAGCGCTACGGGGCGCGGCTTAAAGGTCGACCGAGCGGCCGTTAGAGAAACCCTCGAGGCTGAGGATCTTCTCGATCGCCTCGGGGCGGACCGGCGCGTCGGTGGTCAGCGCCATCACCGCCCGCTCCCCCCCACTTTCGGCGCCGACAGCGGCGGATACGATGTTGACACCCTCTTCGCCGAACAGCGTCCCGACCCTGCCGATCATCCCCGGCTGGTCGGCGTAGCGGAAGACGGCGATGTGCTCGTCGAAGGGCAGGTAGAAGCTCTCGCCCCAGACCGAGACGAGGTAGGGCTCGTTGCGCGGCCCGACGCTGGTACCCGCGACCTCGACCTCGCCGTCGGCGGTGTGGACGCGGACCTTGACCAGCTCGGTGAAGTCCTCGGCGCCGGCGTCGGTCGTCGCCACCAGCTCGATCCCCCGCTCCTCGGCCATCTGCGGCGCGTTGACGAGGTTGACCGGCTCCTCGGTGTGGCCCGAGAGGACGCCGACCATCACCGCGATCCCAAGTAGGCGGGTGTCGTGGGAGGCGATGCGGCCGCGGAATTCAGCGCTCACCTTCTCAACCGAGCCGTCGCCGAGGCCCTGGGCGAGGCGGCCGAGTTTTTCGCAAAGCGGCACGAACGGGGCCAACGCCTCCATCGCCTCGGGCCGAACGGCGGCGATGTTGACCGCGTTGGTGACGACGCCGCCGGTCAGCGCCGCGGTCACCTGCTCGGCGGTGACGACGCCGGCCCGGTCCTGCGCCTCGGCCGTGGAGGCGCCCAGGTGCGGGGTGACGACGACGTCGCCGCGGGCGAAGATCGGGTGCTCGGTGAAAGGCTCGGAGGGAAAGACGTCGAGCGCGGCGCCGGCCAGCTTGCCGGACTCCAGCCCCGCCAGCAGGGCGTCGAGATCGACCAGCTCACCGCGGGCGCAGTTGACGAGGCGGGCGCCGTCCTTCATCGCCGCGATCGTCTCGGCGTTGATCATCCCGATCGTCTCCGGCGTCTTCGGCGTGTGCAGGGTGACGAGGTCGGCCCGGCTGAGTACCTCCTCGATCGACTCCGCCCCCTCGACCCCGAGGTCGCGGAAGCGCTCGGCGGAGACGAACTTGTCGAAGGCGACGACGTCCATGTCGAAGCTCTGGGCGCGTTTGGCCACCAGCTGGCCGATGCGGCCGAAGCCGATCACCCCGAGCGTCTTGCCGTAGAGCTCGGCGCCCTTGAACTTGGCGCGGTCCCAGCGGCCCTCGACCAGCGAGCCGTGCGCCTGCGGGACGTTGCGGAAAAGGGCCAGCGCCAGCGCCAGGGTGTGCTCGGCGGCGGCGACCGAGTTCGATTCCGGCGCGTTGGCGACGATGATGCCCCGGCGGGTCGCGGCCGGGATGTCGACGTTGTCGACGCCGGTGCCGGCGCGGCCGATCACCTTCAGGTTGTCGGCGCGGTCGATCAGCTCCGGCGTCATCTTCGTCGCCGAGCGGATCAGGATCGCGTCGTACTCGGCGATCCGCTCGCGCAGCTCCTCGTCGGACATCTCCAGACCGAGCTCGACCTCGAACTGCGAGCGCAGCAGATCGACGCCGGTGTCGGCGATCTTCTCCTTGACCAGGACCTTCACGAGGCGACCCCCTCCACGTTCTCGACGACCCAGTCGATGCAGGCGGTCAGCGCCTCGACGTCATCGGGGGCGATCGCCGGGAACATCCCGATCCGCAGCTGGTTGCGACCGAGCTTGCGATAGGGCTCGACGTCGACGATCCCGTTCGCACGCAGGGCGGCGGCGAGGGCGGCGGCGTCGACCGACTCGTCGAAGTCGATCGTGCCGACGACCAGCGAGCGCTTGGCCGGGTCGGCGACGAAGGGCGTGGCGAACTCGCTGCGCTCGGCCCAGCCGTAGAGGCGGCCAGAGGAGTCCGAGGTGCGCTCGACGCAGCCGGCGAGGCCGCCGAGCTCCAGCATCCACTGCACCTGGTCACCCAGTAGCAGCAGGGTCGCCAGCGCTGGCGTGTTGTAGGTCTGCTCCTTGCGCGAGTTGTCAAGCGCCGTCTGCAGCGAGAGGAAGGCGGGCTGCCAGCGGTCGCCGGCGCCGTCGAGCTCCTCGATGCGGGCGACCGCGGCGGGGCTGAGGGCGGCGAGCCAGAGGCCACCGTCGGCGGCGAAGCCCTTCTGCGGGGCGACGTAGTAGGCGTCGG
>JBQCCT010000104.1:0-8103 GCA_051961955.1 Solirubrobacterales bacterium | reverse complement strand
TCGTGCCGCTGCTGATCGCCTCCGAATTCAGGTCGCCGGCGGAAGCGAAGCAGGTGCTGCCGGCCCTGGCGAAAGCGATCGAAGGCGCCCGCGATGTGGTGGCGGTCGGCAAACCCAGCCTCGACCAGCACGAAACGGTGGCGGTCTTCACCGTGATCTCGAAATCGGCGCCGTGGGCGGACGAAACGGTCGAACTGGTCGAAGACCTGCGCGAAACGACGATCCCGGCGGCGCTGAAAGGCACCGCGGCGCGCGCCTACGTCGGCGGCCAGACCGCCGGCTACATCGACCTCGCCACCCAGATCGCCGACAAGCTGCCGCTGATGATCGCGATCGTCGTCGCCCTCAGCTTCATCGTCCTGATGATCGCCTTCCGCTCGCTGCTGGTGCCGATCAAGGCGGCGGCGATGAACCTGCTCTCGGTCGCCGCGGCCTACGGCGTCGTCACCGCCGTCTTCCAGCTCGGCTGGGGAGCCGAGCTGATCGGCCTTCCTCACGCGATCCCGATCGTCAGCTTCGTGCCGCTGCTGATGTTCGCGATCCTCTTCGGGCTCTCGATGGACTACGAGGTCTTCCTGCTGACGCAGATGCGCGAGCACTTCCAGGAGTACGGCGACGAGCGGCGGGCGGTGGTCGAAGGGCTGGCCAACACCGGCCGCGTGATCACCTCGGCGGCGGCGATCATGGTCTGCGTCTTCACCAGCTTCGTCCTCAGCGGCAACCCGGTGGTGAAGGAGTTCGGCGTCGGCCTGGCGGTGGCGATCGCGATCGACTCGACCCTTGTCCGCTGCTTGCTGGTGCCGGCGGTGATGGTGCTGCTCGGCAAGCGGGTTTGGTGGCTGCCGCGCTGGCTCGACCGGGCGCTGCCCCACATCAGCATCGAGGGCGAGGAGTACTTCGCGGCGCGGGACGCGGAAAAAGCCGCGACTGCGCCGGCGCCCGTCGCGGGTAAGTGAGCGGGGGATGTTCCCGCTCAACCTGCCGAACTTCCTGACCCTGCTGCGCATCCTCGCGGTGCCGGTGGTTGTCGTCGCTCTGCTGGGGGAGACGCCGAACGGCGACGCCCTCGCCGCCGCCGTCTTCGCTCTCGCCGCGGCGACCGACGGCCTCGACGGCTACTTCGCCCGCTCGCGCGACTCGGTCACCACCTTCGGCAAGCTGATGGACCCGCTCGCCGACAAGCTGCTGATCACCGGCGCCCTCGTCTCGCTCGTCTCCCTCGACCGCCTCGCCGCCTGGGTGGCGATGGTGATCATCGCCCGCGAGGTCGCCGTCACCATCCTCCGCACGATCGCCGCCGAGCGCGGCATCGTCATCGCCGCAAGCTGGCTCGGCAAGCTGAAGACCGTCCTCCAGATCGCCGCCGTGATCGCCCTCATCGCCACCAACCCCGCCCCCACCTGGGTCGACGTCCTCGTCTACCTGGCCCTGGCGGTCACCGTGATCAGCGGCGTCGATTACTTCTTCGGCCTCCGCAAACGGATCGAGGAGCTAGAGCGCGAACGGGCCGCGGCGAAGCTGAAGTCGACGAGCTGAGGGACGAAGCTTTTTCGGTAGGGAGGGGGTGGGTGTTCCCTTCCTCCCTGGTATTTTTGCCTTTAAGTGCTCCAGCTCTCGCTGAGTTGCCGGTGCAAAAATCAGGGACGCCGGTCGTCAGGGAACACCCACCCCCTCCCAGCCACAGAGCTCCCGCAGACGCCGCAGCTCCGGCCCGAGTTGTGGTTCCTTTCGCACCTATAGCGTCCGTAAGGAACCGCGGGATGTCGGATTGCGCTTCGGCCACCGCGAGAAACCCCGCTATACGGGGGTCTGTTGCGGTTTCGCTGAGCTGCTTTCGCACCCTGAGCTGTCTTGGGGGTGCGTGTGGCTTGGAGTTCGGGTGACCCTCTTCACGTTTTGCGCCGCTGGCCCAACTTCCATCTCGGACGGCTGGCGGCGATCCAGCCAGGTAGGCGAGTGAAGAGGGTCACCCGAACTCCTTACCGAAAACGCTGTGCCTGGCGACTCAGCCGGCAGATGCCTCGAGCCACTCGCGCATCGTCGTGTGATGCGCCTGGTGCTCGTCACTGAGCAGCTCGGCGCGCAGGTCGCCGAGGGTGCCGTAGCGCTCGGCGACGACGTTGTGACGGTGGATCGTCTCGAGGTTCTCCTGGCGCGCCATGACGAAGGTCTGCTCGGGCAGGTCGGGATAGTCCTCGACCACCTGGCGCACCATCTCGCGCACGCAGTCCTCGACGAAGCGGGGGTGCTCGTGGGCTTTGACGACGACCGACATCTCGTCGCTGCGCTTCATCAGCTCGTAGATCTCCGAGCTCATCGAGGTCTCGACGATCCGCAGCAGCTCCGGGGCCTCGATCCAGGCCGGCCCCCCCTCGGGGCAGCCGACGTAGAGGGTGCCGATGCCGCGCTGGTTGTGGGTGGCGATCGGGACCAGCTCGACGAACCGCTCGATCTCCTCGCCGTCGAATCCGTCGGCGCCGAGCCGCTCGCGAGCCAGGCCGGCGACCATCTCCTGGGCGCAGGGGCAGGCGGTCATGCCCTGGGCCTCGACCCCGGTCAGGGTGCGGGTGCCGCGGGCGGAGGCGACGGCGGTGCCGTAGAGAACGTAGATCTCCTGGGTGCTCTTGCCGGTCTCCGGCGTCTGCACCGTCTCCGGGTAACGCGCGGCGATCGAGACCTCGGCGCGCTCGCCCCCCTGGCGCTCGCGCACCCTCTCGGCCACGTGCGCGGCCAGCACCTCGGCTTTGAAGGCCTCGCCCAGCACCACCTCGTCGATCGCCTCGCCGACGATCTCCTCGAAGCGGGACATGTGGACGCCGGCCTGCTGCGGGTTGAGGTCGACGAAGCACTCGAAGTTGGCGTAGTAGAGGTTCTCGACCCCGTTGGCCTTGACCCGGATCACCTTGTCGACGCCGGTGACGCCGACGCGCGAGAGGCTCACCTGCGTCGCGGGCAGGGAGGCTTGGACGTCGGGCGCGGTGGGGGTGGCGGTCGGGTGGCTGGCCATCGGGCTAACGAATAGTAAGCCACTGAGCCTCTGGGCGATTTCACCGCCGCACGAATTTTTCCGCCTATAATCCGGCGGGCGGTCGGAGCTTTGGGGTCGACCGACTGGGAACCGGGAGAGGACGCAACGGGAGCAGTGACTATCGAACCGTTGGAGACCACGGATGTGATCGAGCGCGATGGGGAGGAGAGCCCGATCGGGGAGATCGAGGAGCTCCGAGGCCTGATCGCGACCGGTCGCGAACGCGGCTATCTGACCTTCGAGGAGATCTCCTCGACACTCGAGGAGGTGGAGATCACCAAGGAGCAGGTCTCCCAGCTCCATGCCCACCTGGTCGAGCACGGAATCGACGTCGTCGCCGAGGACGGCGTCAGCGCTTACAAAGCCCAGCGCAGCGGCGAGAGCGGCGGCGCGAAAAAAGAAGAGCTCGACCTGACGATCGAGCCGAGCCTCGACTCGCTGCGGCTCTATTTGCGGTCGATCGGCCAAGTCGAGCTGCTGACGGCGCAACAGGAGGTCGAACTGGCTAAACGGATCGAGCGCGGCGACATGCTGGCGAAGCGGCAGATGGTCGAGGCCAATCTGCGCCTAGTTGTTTCGATCGCGAAAGGCTATTTGGGCCGCGGCCTCAGCTTCCTCGATCTAATTCAGGAGGGCTCGCTGGGGCTGATCCGGGCGGTGGAGAAGTTCGACTACCGCCGCGGTTACAAGTTCTCGACGTATGCGACCTGGTGGATCCGGCAGGCGGTGACGCGGGCGATCGCTGACAAGGCGCGGACGATCCGCATCCCCGTCCACATGGTCGAGAAGCTGAACCGGGTCGCCCACGTCGAACGCCAGCTGGTGCAGAAACTGGGGCGCGAGCCGGAGCCGGCGGAGATCGCCGAGGAGCTGCGCTGGCCCGTCGGCGACGTGCGGGACATCCTCCGCGTCGCCCAGCTGCCGGTCTCGCTGGAGAAACCGGTCGGCGACGAGGACGAATCCGAGCTCGGCGATTTCGTCGCCGACGACGCGGTGTTGGAGCCGTTCGAGGAAGCGAGCGAGCACCTGCAGAAAGAGGGCGTGCGCAAGGCGCTGGACGCGCTGCCGGAGCGGGAGCGGCAGGTGATCGAACTTCGCTACGGCCTCGCCGGCGCCGAGCCGCTGACGCTGGAGGAAGTCGGCCGCACCTTCGGCGTCACCCGCGAGCGGATTCGCCAGATCGAGAACAACACGCTGAAGAAGCTGAAGCGCCTGCCGGAGGCGCAGATGCTCCGCGAAGCTTCCTAATCAACAGAACCTAGCGCGGCTCCAGCACGTAGACCGTGATTTGGCGGTCGGCGGGGAGGATCTCCTCGTAGTCGTCGAATCCGGCGTACTGCCGGTTGTGCTTGCGCCAGAGTTCGGCGCGCTCCTCGCCCGCGGCGGCGCGGGCGCGGACGGCGATTCGCTGGCCCCGCACCTGCACCTCGGCCTCGGGGTTCGCGTCCAGGTTCAGCGACCAGGCGGGGATGCGGGTGTTGCCGGCGTTGGTGTTGATCACCGAGAGACAGCCGTCGTCTTCGAGGTAGAGGACCGGTGCGGTGCGCCGCTCGCCGGACTTGCGGCCGGTGGTGGTGAGGAGCAGAACTGGTCCCTTCCCAACCTTGCCGCCGATCCTGCCGCCGCTGGCGCGGTAAAGGGGAACGTTGAGCTTGCCGACCCAGCGCAGGCCCCTCGCCCCGAGGGAGTGGGAGAGCTTTGCGTAGAAGTGGTCGCTCGGCATTGGGCGAGTATCCCATCGCGGCGAGCTACAGTGGAGCCGATGAGCCAGTCGCATCCCTTCCGGCGCGCCGCCGAGAGCAAGGACCTGGACTTGCTGATGGAGACGCTCTGCGAGGACGTGGTCCTCCACAGTCCGGTCCTCTTCCGCGGCTTCGAAGGCCGCGACACCGTGGCCGTCGTCCTCACCCACGTCGCCGCCACCCTCGAGAACCTCACCTACACCGACGAGCTGACCGACGGCAACACCGTCGCCCTCCGCTTCAAAGCCAACGTCGGCGACAAAGAGTTGGAGGGCATCGACTTCCTCGAGCTCGACGAGAATGGCAACGTCGCCGAGCTGACCGTCTTCATGCGCCCCTTCTCAGCCCTGACTGCCTTCAACGAGCAGATGATCTCCCGCCTGGGAGCGTCGGAAGGCTAGACGGGCGGGTCAGCGCTGAGCTCCTCGGGCGCGTCAGCAATCTTCTCGAAGACGATTCGACCCGGTCCATCGATCTGAACCCGAAGGCGATCCCCGGCAGCGATCCCCGCCTCCTCGCACGGCGCCTTCGGAAAGGTCACCTGCCGTTTTGGCCGCAGCAGCACCTGCCGCGTAGTGGTGGTGGATGGGGGAGGCAGGATTCGAACCTGCGTAGGCATTGCCGGCAGATTTACAGTCTGCTCCATTTGACCGCTCTGGCACTCCCCCAGCGGTGAGGCATCGATTCTATTGCCCACGGGGTAGACGAGTCCTTCCAGTGCGATACCCGGCTCGATTTCGTGCTCAGAGTACTTCTGCCCTCCTAGAGCCAAACCGCGTGATCCCTCGACATGGGCCGCTGGAATGAACCATCGCCTTCCATCTCCGACGAGAACGAAGAGATAGTCGACCTTGCCAGGATCTAACTTCTTCGCCACACCGCTCCAGCTGCGGTTGCCGCCATTGGTAGCGATCGAGACGTTCCAGCGGTCCTTCTTTTGTTTTGATCCCTGGTAGGTCGAAGTCTTCACCTGGACTCTGATCAGCTGCCCACCCCACTCCGCCATCAGGTCCACATCCGGGCTGTGCGTAAACGGCACCCAGACAGTTGCTCCCTTGCTGCACAACCACTCCATCGCCGACAGCTCCCCGATGTCGCCCTGCACCCGGCGGTTAACCGCACGCTCACGAAGGTGGGGGCCGGAGGTCACTGAAGTTGCCATAGAACATATGTTCGCAAGTGCCGCAGACGGAAAGTTGCGTCCTGGATCAGGGAGATGAAAGGATGGGGGCATGCCGGATCTGACCGATCAAGTCATTGCCATCGCCGGAGTGGGCGGTGGGCTGGGGCCGGTCGTGGCGCAGCGGCTCTCCGAGGCTGGCGCATTCGTCGCCGGGACCGACCGCAACCAGGAGACGCTTGACGCGCTTGCGGCCGACCTCGATCTCCCGCCCGGGCGCTGGGACGGTCGGTCCGTCGACCTGCTCGACGAGGACGCCACCCGCGCCTGGTGTGCGGCGCTGGTCGAGCGCTTCGGGCGGGTCGACGGCCTCGTCCACCTCGTCGGCGGCTGGCGGGGTGGGGAGCCGCTGCACCGGGCGCCGCTCGCGGACTGGGACCTGCTCCACGACCTCCTCGTCCGCACCGTCCAGCACACGACCCGCGCCTTCCACGACCAGATCGCCGCCGGCAACCGGGGCCGCTTCGTCCTCGTCTCCGCCAAGCAGGCGCAGGCGCCGAGCAACACCAACGCCGCCTACGCCGCCGCCAAGGCGGCCGCCGAGGCCTGGACGCTCGCCCTCGCCGACGGCTTTCAACCCGGCGGCGCCACCGCCAACATCGTCGTCGTCGACGCGATCCTCACCCCGCGAATGCGCGAAGAGAGCCCGGAGCAGGACTTTCCCACCTTCACCCCCGCCGAGCACCTAGCCGAGGCGATTGCATTTCTCTGCTCGGATGCGGCCGGCAAGATGAACGGCCAGCGCCTGCCGCTTACCATGGGTCGATGAGCCCGAGGTCAGAAACCGCGCCCGACGGCAAGATGACGATCGGGGAGCTGGCGCGGCGGACCGGGATGACGATTCGCAACATCCGCGCCCACCAGACCCGTGGCCTGCTGCCGCCCCCCGAGGTCCACGGCCGCACCGGCTACTACAACGAGGATCACGTCGCGCGGATCGAACTGACCCGCGAAATGCAGGCCGAGGGGCTCAACCTCGAGGCAATCCGCCTCGTACTGGAGAGCAGCGAAGGCGCCTCCCGCGAGATGATCGACTTCGCCCGCGCCGTCCGCGCCCCCTTTGAGGACGAGACCCCCGAGATCTTCGAGGAAAGGGAGCTGGCACACGCCTGGGGCGCGGAAGAATTCGACCCGAAGCTGATCGGCCGGGTCGAACGGCTCGGCATCTCCCGCCAGCTGCCCGATGGCAAGGTCGAAGTGCTCAGCCCCCGCCTGCAGCGCGCCGGCGCCGCCCTGATCGAGCTCGGCGTCTCACCCCAGGCGGCCGTCGACACCGCCGCCGACCTGCGCCGCCACGCCGAGGGCGTCGCCCGTACCTTCGTCGAGCTCTTCGTCAAGGAGGTCTGGGAGCCCTTCGACCGCGCCGGCCGCCCCGAGGAGGATTGGCCGAAAGTGCGCGAGGCGCTCGACCGCCTGCGCCCGCTCACCTCCGACGCGCTGCTGGCGATGTTCCAGATCACGATGGGGGAGTCGACCGACAAAGCCGGCGAACGCACTCTTCGCGACGCCGGCAAAGCGCCGAGCCGGCGGCGCTCCGCCAAACGGGCGAAGCGCAGCAGCCGCTAACGGACGATCGCAAACCCCCTGGTCACCGGCTTCGATTCGTTGGCGGCGCCGTCCCTTGCCCGCAGCACCGCCTGGTAGCGGCCCGGCAGCGCCTCGAAGTGCCTCCAGCGCGCGCCCAGCCGCAGGAGGTTGGCCCCAGCGCCGGTTTTCCAGCGCGCGAAACCGGCGTAGGCGCGGCGACCGTGCGATCCCAGCCGGTAGTACTGCGCTTCCAGGTGCCCCTTCTCGCTGACCTGAGCGGTGAAGGCGACGCCGAAGCGGCCCCTGAAGCGATGCTTCCCCAGCGCGACCCGCAGCGTCGGCGACGTCACGTCGACATTCAGCGGCGGCTGCGGCCCTGGGTCTGAGTTGGGATCACCCGGCACGTCGGAGACGATCACCTCGCCCCGCACCACCGGGTGCAGCTTGCACTGGAAAAGGTAGGTGCCGGGTTCGTTGAACTGGAGCGTGTAGCTGTAACCGGCCCGGTGGTAGGGCGCGTCGGTCTTCGGGTCGGAATCCCACTGCCGGTCGTTGGCGGAGATGCCCGTCACCGAGTGGGCCAGGTCCGGCCCGAGCCAGTCCCAAGTCACCTTCTCGCCGAGGTC
>JBQCCT010000103.1:0-15442 GCA_051961955.1 Solirubrobacterales bacterium | reverse complement strand
TCCGGGCGACGTCCATCGCCACGTTGCCGTTGCCGATCACGACGGCGCGCTCGCAGGAGAGGTCGAACTCGCGGTCGGCGTAGTCGGGGTGGGCGTTGTACCAGCCGACGAAGGCGGTGGCGGCGTGGCTGCCGGGCAGGTTCTCGCCGGGAATGCCGAGCTGGCGGTCGGTCTCGCAGCCGACCGTGAAGACGATCGCGTGGTAGAGCCGTTCGAGCTCCTCGACCTCGACGTCGTGGCCGATCTTGACGTTGCCGAAGAAGCGGAAGCCGTCGCGGGCCGCGGTTTTCTCGTAGACGCGGATCACCGACTTGATCTTCGGATGGTCGGGGGCAACGCCGCCGCGGACCAGCCCGAAGGGGGTCGGCAGGCGGTCGAACAGGTCGACCTGGGCGTGCAGGTCGCCGTCCTTGAGGATGTGCTCGGCGGCGTAGAAGCCCGAGGGGCCGGCGCCGACGATGGCTACTCGCAGGGGGTTCTCTTCGGTTCCGATCTTGCTCATGGGAGCGCGAAAGAATAGGGGAGTCGGCGCCTCAGCCGAGCGCCGGGGCGCCGGCGCCGACCGCGCTCGGGGTGCCGTCGAGCGCATCGAGCGCCTTCGCGACCGACATCGCCACGCAGGTGAAGATCGGGGTCTCGCGCTCGGTGTACTCGCTCGACTCGGTCGGCCGCAGCTCGTTGACGAGGTCGAGGAATTCGGCCGGGTCGTCCCCCTCGAAGCAGACGACGAACTCCTGGTCGTCGATCCCGAACGAGTAGGTCGTGTTGATCGTGATCTCGGGGTAGCGGCGGCCGACTTCGATGTGGCTTTTCATGATCCGGCCGCGCTCCTCCGGCGGCAACCCGTACCAGCGGCGCTGCTTGACCATCGGGTAGAGGAAGAGGTACTTGCGCTCCGAGGTGCAGATCTCGGCCCGCGCCTGCTCGTCTGAGTAAGGAGAGCGTTTGGTCAGCGAGAGAAACGAGTGCGGCGTGCTCGCCCATTTCGCCAGCCCGCTCTGGCCGAGGACGACGTGGAAGGTGTGGATGTCGGCGAGGTTCGGGCTCTGGCTCAGCAGCACCAGGTCGACGTCGCCCCGCGTTCCTATGGTTGAGTAGGCGCGCAGCGAGCGGTCGACGGCGAAGTCCTCGCAGCCAGCGAGGAACTCCTGCTTATCGGCCGCGCGGAGCTCGGCGTCGCGACGGCGCCAGGCGGGATCGATCTTGAAGAAGCTGAACTTGGCGAAAGTGCGGTCGGCCATCGGGGTGACGATAGCGCTCGCCTTGTTCTTGGCTACTCCCTCGGCCGCGGTGGCAAAGGAGAAGCAGGTGGTGCTGGCCTGGTTGCCAAGCGACACGACTCTTGCGCAGCTTGCGCATGCCGGCTTCTCGCCGGGGGTGATGAGCGCGGGGCTCGGGACCGTTCCCCCTCTGCAGACGTATCTCGACGTCGGCCAGGGGAACCGGGTCTTCGATTCCCTCTACGACCGCCCCCTGCCGGAACATCGGAGCGAAGTGGGCTGGTTGTTGGAAGTGGTGGAACGCGCTGAATCCGCCCCGGCCGAGATCGTGCCCGGCCTTCTTCGCAAGACGCTGCGGGAGAACGACGTTCGCTCCCAGTTCGCGGAAATCGCCCGGACCGCGCTCGACCGGCTGCCCCGAAAAGGGAGCTACCAGCTCTTGATTGCGATCGCCTGGCCGACCGGGAAGTCGGATGCGCCGGTGCCGATCGGGATCGCCGGCACGAGCTTTCACGGCAACCTCACCTCTGACAGCACCCGCACGGACGGGTACGTGCTCTCGACCGATGTGGCGCCGACGATCCTGCGGCATTTCGGGATCCCGGTGCCGAGCGCGATGTCGGGCCAGCCGATCCGCTCGGAGGGAGCGGTCGATCCGGCGGCGATCGAATCGCTGGTGGACCGGATGGACGTGATCTCCTCGCGGCGTGGGCCGGTGATCGGGATCACGATCCTGGCCTGGCTGGCGATCACGGCTCTCGTCTGGCTCCTCAGCCGCGGCAAGCTCGCGCGAGTCGGGATCAAGCTACTCGGGCTCAGCCTCGTCTACCTGCCGCTCGTCCTCCTGCTGGGTGCCGCGCTCGAACCGAGCGAGGCGGCGGAACGCCTGCTCGTCCTCATCTTCTCGCCGCTGCTGGGTGCGCTGACCCTGGCGGTGTTTCGCGGCTACCGAGCGCTGGCGGTCGCCTCCGCGCTTACCGTCCTCGCCTACGCGATCGACGTGATCGCCGGCTCGCCGCTCACCTCGCTCTCGCTGCTCGGTCCGAACCCGGAGCTGGGGGTGCGGTTCTACGGGATCGGCAACGAGCTCGAGGCGTTGCTGGCGGTGCTGGTGGTTGGCGGGACGGCGGCCGCGCTGACGGGATTCGCCAGGGACGCATCGCGCCGAGCGGCGACGATCGCTTTCGTCTTGGTCGGCCTCCTCGCAGCCTTCGCCTTCGCCGCCGGGCGCTTCGGCGCCGACGTCGGCGCCGCCATCGTTTTCCCAGTCGGGGCTGTCGTATCTGCCGTGGTCATTGCTGGTCGCCGCAGGCGAATGGGCACCCTCGCGATCGTCGCCGTGCCCTTCGCCGTCCTCGCGCTGCTGGCGCTGGTCGACCTGCTCAGCGGCGCCAATGCCCACCTCACCCGCTCGGTGCTGGACGCAGGCGGACTGGGGGACCTCGCCGACGTCGCCCAGCGCCGCCTCCAGCTCTCCGCCCACAGCTTCTCCCGGCCGGTGTTGCTGGCGTTCCTGCCTTTGGTGGCTGCGCTCGCCGTTCTCGCCTGGGTCCGGCGCGACCGCCTGCGGGCGTGGCTGGAGGGAACCCCCGCAATGGGCGCCGGTCTGCTCGGCGCCCTTGCCGCTACCGCCGTCGGCACCCTCGCCAATGACTCAGGCGCCCTCCTGCTCGAGATCGGCACCGCCTACCTGCTCGTCTTCACCGGCTTCGCCTGGGCTGAAAGCAGCGGAAATTCCGCAGAAAGCAGGGAGGCAGACGAAAAGTTACACTTACGTGCGCCACACGTATGACCTTTCTCCCTAGCCTGGAGGCATGGAGGCAATGAGATCAACCTGGACCGATTCCCGCTTGGACGACCTGAACAAGCGCGTCGACGGGATTCGGGAGGAGGTGCATGGCCTGCGAGGGGAAATGGGGGCGGAGTTGCGGGAGGTGCGCGGTGAGATCGGCGCCCTAAAGCGGACGATCATGCAGATCGGCGGCGGTCTGCTCGGCACCGTCGTGATCGGCATGCTGGGTCTCATTGGGACCCAGCTCTAAGTCGCTGAGGGCGGCAACATGCCCTGCGGGGGCCGGGAGATGAACTACCCTTAACAGCCTGTGCGAATCGGTCTTGTCTCGCCATATTCCTGGTCCTACCAGGGGGGCGTGAACCGGCACGTTGAGGCCCTTGCCGAGGAGTTCCTCGGGCGAGGCCACGACGTTCGCGTTCTCGCTCCCGTCGATCCGCCCGGACGGCTCAGCCGCGCCTTGCACCGGGCGCCGGCGGAAAAGCGTGAGCTGCCCGAGTACCTGATGCCACTTGGCCGCACGATGGGCTTCGGCGCCAACGGCTCGGTCTCCAACCTTGCGCCGTTTCCGGCTGGTGGGGTTGTCGCCCCACGCCGGCTGGTGCGGGAAGGGGAATTCGACGTCATCCACGTCCATGAGCCGCTGGTGCCGCTCGTCGGCTGGAACGCCACCCTCGCCGCCCGGGATCCGGTTGTCGGCACCTTCCACACCTACTCGACCAAGCCGGTGCCGAACTACATCGCCAACGCGGTCGGTGCCCGCCGCCTTTTCAACCGCCTCTCCGCCCGCATCGCCGTCTCCGAGGCCGCGGCCTGGACCGGCCGACGCTGGTTCGGCGGCGAGTACACGATCATCCCCAACGGCGTCGACGTCGACGCCGCCCCCGACGAGCCTCATGTTCCGGGCGACGATTTGAAGATCCTCTTCGTCGGCCGGCCGGAGGAGCGCAAGGGGCTGCCGATTCTGCTCACCGCCTTCAATGCCCTAGTGGAGCACGTGCCCTGTCGCCTGACTGTGATCGGCGCCGAGCGCGAGGACGTGCTCCGCTACGTCGCCGACCCCGAGCTGCTCCGTTGGATGGACATCCGCGGCCGCGTCTCCGGCGAGAACCTCTGGCGCGAGCTGCACCGCGCCGATGTGCTCTGCGCCCCCTCGCTCTCGGGCGAGAGCTTCGGGATGGTGCTGACCGAGGCCTTCGCGGCGGGCACGCCGGTGATCGCTTCTGCCATCGCCGGCTACAGCGACGTCGTCAGCGACGGCGTCGACGGTTTGCTGGTGCCGCCTGGCGACCCTCAGCGCCTGGCCGAGGAGCTGCAGCGGATCCATCACGAGCCCGAGCGCCTGCTGGAGATGGGGGAGGCCGCCCGCCGCAGCGCCCAGCGCTACGCCTGGCCGCGGGTAGCCGACCAGGTAACCGCCGTCTACGAGCGCGCAATCGAGGTTCCGAAGCCGGTTACGGGGGGCGAAAGGGTCGCTCACTGGGCCGGGCTGCGGCCCGCCGACGGGAAGCCGAAGCGCCCTTCCGAGCGGCTGCCCTCGCTTGATCCTCCCCTGGTCCAGGCCGGCAAGAAGGGTCGCGCGGTCGCCCGCCGCGTCGGGCTCGGCGTCGCCGGAGTGCTGGGGGTGGGGTTGACCCTGCTTGCCGCTCAGAAGATCGGTGTCGAAAACGTTGTCGAAAGCATCGTCCGCTCGAACCTGACCTGGGTTCTGATCGCCTGCGCCCTGATGGCCAGCTCACTCTTCTTCCGCGCTGCCTCCTGGTACTGGATTGCCCGCGCGGCGTTGCCGAACCGCCCGATCCGGCGTCGGGACGTCACTTCCGCAACGATGATCGGTGTCCTCATGTCGGCGACGTTGCCAGCCCGTCTCGGTGAGCCGGCCCGCGCGATGACGCTCGCCCGCCGCACCGGGCGGATGCGGGAAACCTTCCCGGTCCTGCTGGGAACGCTGGTCTCGCAGACGGTGCTCAACCTGGTGGCCCTGGTCCTGCTCGGCGTGATCATCGTCTCCACGACGCCGCTCTTCCACTCCGGTACCAAGCAACTCTTCGCCTTCAGCCTGGTGCCCCTGCTGGTGCTCGTCGTCGTGCTTTTGGCGCCGCTGTTGATGCGGCGTAACGGCAACGGCCGCCTGGCCCGGCTTGGGGCGTCGATCCACCGAGCGCTAACCCAGGTCAGGGCGGGCCTCTCGGTCTTCCGCGATCCCCGGCGGGGTGGCGCATCTGCGGCAGCTCAGCTGACCGCCTGGGCGATCCAGCTGAGTGCCTGCTGGGCCCTGCTGTACGCGTTGGGCCTCAACGGTCAGGCAGGGATCGGGGCAGCCGCCGCCGTCCTCTTCGCGGTCAACGTCACCGCAGTGGTCCCGGCGACGCCCTCGAATATCGGTGTCTTCCAGCTCGCGGTGCTCAGCGTCCTCCGCTCCGGCTTCGGCGTTAGTACCGCCGACGCCCTCGCCTACGGCGTGATCCTCCAGGCGGTCGAGATCGCTACCGCTGTCGCCCTCGGTCTGCCGGCCCTTGTACGGGAGGGTCTGACTTGGAGCGACCTGCGGGTGCAGGCTCTTTCGACCTCACCCGTCCGGCTCGATCCCGAGCCGCGTGCTCGCCCTGCCAGGCCGAATCGAGAAGGCGCGCTTTAGGAGAATTTTTCTTCTAACACTAAAAAACTGTCGTGTGTTGATCTAGTATCGGTGGTGGAGGCGTGCCGCCACCCTTCCCAGGCCGGCACTCCTGGCTACAAAAGGAGGCGCGCGGTCGGCACGCTGGTTCCATCCGACCGGCGGCCGACCCGCCTTCTCCCGTGACAACTTCATAGCCGGATCGACAAGGTTCCTTGACGGGTCCACAGTAAAATGCATAGAGTCGAGCAATCGGCCATAAACTCACGCGAACTTGGGAAGGGAAGCCGTGAGATACGACTCGGCAGTATTGGAGAGAGTCGCGCAACGCTTCCGGCGCGACATGTGGGATTCAGTAGTTCCGGAAGCAATCTCCGAATCGGGGGTTGAAGTTGAGAAGTTCGGACCCGTCCAGGCGACCGCCTTCGGCGATCTGCCTGAGGTCCATCTGTTGCAGCAGATCCAGGGTGCTGCGGAGCCTG
Organism: Solirubrobacterales bacterium; assembly: GCA_051961955.1. GTDB lineage: Bacteria > Actinomycetota > Thermoleophilia > Solirubrobacterales > 70-9 > VAYN01. The sequence continues at coordinate 9,331 of JBQCCT010000103.1, read as the reverse complement.
CAGCGGTCACCGACGGCCATTTGGCCGCGGCGGTCGAATGGATGCGGGCCCGCGAAGTCGATTACCGGATTCCGGTGGCGACCTGCAGGCCTGGAGCGGAAGAGGCCGAGGCCTGGCTAGGGGAACGAGGCTACGAGCGGGGAGCCGGATGGAGCAAATTCGTCCGCGATGGCTCGCCACCCGATTTCCACGTTGATCCCAGCGTCATGGTCTACCGGCTAGGAACCGACGAAGCCGAAGGCGAGGGCCTGAGCACGATTGCGGCTGAAGCCCTCGACATGCCTCTAGTGGCGGGGACGCTGTTCTTCTCCCTGCCACAGCAGGAAGGCTGGCATTGCTACACGGCGGCGCTGGGACCGGAAGAGGTTCCGGTTGCTACCGGGTCGATGCTGATTATGGATGGGGTGGCCCAGATAGGGCCGGGCGCGACGCTCGAGCACGCGCGCGGAATGGGCTGCAACGCTGCGCTGCTGCACCGGCGTCTGCTTGACGCTCATCGGGCCGGATGCCACACCGTGTTCGTCGAGGTCGGCGAATGCGATCTGGGCTCCTGGGCAGCCGTCTGTCGCAACCTGCGACGGGCCGGTTTCGAGGAGGCCTACGAAGGCCGCAACTGGCAGCGCCCGGCGCTGCACCCGGCAGAGATTCCGGGTCGGTTCAGCGGCTGAGCTCGGGGGCGGGGACCGCCTCAGCGTCCCCGCCGTCGTCGCCGGAGTCGGCCTCAGGCTCAGACTCCGGCGGCAGCGAGCCGCCGCGCAAGGTGCCGGCGATCAGCTCGTCCGGCGCCTTCTCCTCGGGGATGAAGCCTGACTTCATCCCGAAGTAGACCGCCTGGGGATGGTGGGCGACGATCGCGACCGTCGACTGCTCGGGCATCACCGCGTAGCCCCCGGAGAGCGTCATCCCGATCTCTTCCAGGCTGAGCAGGCGCCAGACCTTCTCATGCTCGGACTGGTCGGGACACGCTGGGTAGCCCCATGAGTAGCGGCGACCCTGGTCGAGGTCGATTCCGAGTCCGCGGCGCACCTCGGAGTGCAGCCACTCGGCCAGACCCTCGGCCGACTGCACGCCGAGGCCATGGACGTAGAGCTGTTCGGCGAACTCACCTTCGCGTTCGAGCCGCTCGATCAGCTCGGTCACCTCGGGGCCGACGGTGACGCCCTGCAGGGCGACCACGTCGCGCTCGCCGGAGTCGAGCGGGCGGAAGAAGTCGGTGAGGCAGATCCGGTCGTGCCGCGGCTGGCGCGGGAAGACGAGCCGCTCGAGCTCCCGCTCGCAGTCCTCGGGGTCGAAGACGACCAGCTCGTTGCCGTCGGCGTTGGCCGGGAAGTAGCCGAGGCGGGCGCGCGGATGGAGGTAGTCCTGCTCGCGCCACATCCGCTCCAGCCGCGGCGCGAAGCCCTCCTCCTCGTCGGTTCCCTCGACCAGGGCCCGCCAGGCCTCGCCCTTGACTCCGCGCCCGCCCCAGTGCAGCTTGAAGAGGACGTGGCGGTCGAGGTAGGGGAAGACCTCGTCGAGGTCGACGGGGACGTCGCGGACGCCCCAGAACGGGGGCTGGGGGATCGGCGCGTCGGTGCGGGCGCCGGAGCGGACGCTGTCGTCGCTGGTCGGCGGCGCGTCATCTTTTTCGACTGGCTTTTCACGCAGCTGCTTGGCCTCGGCGCGGATGCGCTCGACCAGTGCCGCCCGTGCTTCGGCGTCGATCAGCGCGTCCATCGTGTCGAGCCCCTGGAAGGCGTCCTTGCAGTAGAAGACGCCGGGCTCGTAGACCTCGTCGGACTCTTTGCCCTTCGGGTAGAGGGTGCGGCGGCCGAAGTCGCGGTTGATCGCGGCGCCGCCGATCAGCACGGGGAAGCCGAGCCCGCGCTGGTGCAGCTCGGCGACGCAGGTCGGCATCTGCTTCGAGGTCGAGACGAGCAGGGCCGAGAGGCCGATCGCGTCGGCCTCGTTCTCGATCGCGGCCTCGATGATCGTGTCGACCGGGACCTGCTTGCCGAGGTCGATCACGGTGTAGCCGTTGTTGGTGAGGATCGTGTTGACGAGCGACTTGCCGATGTCGTGGACGTCGCCGAAGACGGTCGCGATCACGACCTTGCCCTTGGTGTGGCCCTCGATCCGGTCGAGGTAGTTCTCCAGCTGGGCGACCGCCCGCTTCATCACTTCCGCCGACTGCAGGACGAAGGGCAGGATCAGTTCGCCGGCGCCGAATTTGTCGCCGACCTCCTTCATTGCCGGCAGCAGCACGTCGTTGAGGGTGGGGACGGCGCCGATCTTCTCGACCGAGCGGTCGATCCACTCCTCGACGCCCTCCTTCTTGCGGCGCAGGATGTGCCAGTGCAGGGCCTCCTCGGGCTCCATCCCCTCGGTTGGGTCGGCTAGCTCGGCCTCCGCCTCCTCGCCCTTCGACTCGAAGTAGGAGATGAAGCGCTCCAGCGCGTCCTCGCGGCGGTTGAAGACGAGATCGTCGGTCAGCTCCCGCTCCTCCGTGGGGATCTCGCCGTAGGGGGTGATGTGGTTGGGGTTGACCATCGCCAGGTCGAGCCCGGCCTCGACGCAGTGGTGGAGGAAGACCGAGTTGAGCACTGCGCGCGGGCGTGGTGAAACACCGAAGGACACGTTGGAGACGCCGAGCGAGGTCTTCACGCCGGGGAGCTCGGCCTTGATCCGGCGGATGCCCTCGATCGTCTCCACCGCCGAGGGCTTCCACTCCTCGTCGCCGGTGGTGAGGGTGAAGGTGAGGGCGTCGAAGATCAGCGCTTCGGGGTCGAGGCCGTGCTCGTCGCAGGCGATGTCGCGGATGCGCTTGGCGATCTCCAGCTTGCGCTCGGCCGTCTTCGCCATCCCGACCTCGTCGATCGTCAGCGCGATCAGGGCGGCGCCGTGGGCCTTCGCCAGCGGAATCACCCGGTCGGCCTTCTCGCGCCCGGCCTCGAGGTTGATCGAGTTGACGATCGCCCGGCCGGGGATCTGCTCCAGCGCCGCCTCGATCACCTCCGGTTCGGTCGAGTCGACCTGGATCGGGGCCGGCTGGGTGAGCGAGACCCGCTTCACCACCGCCTTCATCTGCTCGTCCTCGTCCTGGCGCTCGGTCAGCGCCACGCAGACGTCGAGCACGTGGGCGCCGCCTTCGACCTGGTCTTCGGCGACCTGGACGAGGCCGTCGTAATCGTCGGCAAGCAGCAGTTCCTTCGCCTTTTTCGAGCCCTGCGAGTTGACCCGCTCGCCGACCAGGGTCGGGCGCGGCTCCTGTACCAGCGGCGTCGAGGTCATCATCGAGGAGACCTCGATCGGGCCGGGAGCGGGGCGCTCGCCAGGAACCCGCTCCGCGACTCGCTCGCGAATTGCGGCGATGTGCTCGGGGGTCGTGCCGCAGCAGCCGCCGACGATGCCGACGCCGTAGCGCTCGACGAACTCGCCCAGCGTCGCCGCCAGCGGCTCGGGCTTTTCCGGGAAGATCGTCTCGCCGTCGGGTCCCTGGAAGGGAAGGCCGGCGTTGGGGATGCAGTGGACCGGCAGCGGCGAGGTCTCGCCGAGGAAGCGGATCGCGTCGCGCATGTCTTCCGGGCCGGTCGAGCAGTTGAGCCCGATCACGTCGATCTCGAGCGCGGTCAGGGTGGTCAGTACCGACTGGATGTCGGTGCCGAGCAGCATCTTGCCGCCGTTCGGCAGCAGCGAGACGCTGCACTGGATCGGCAGCTTGCGGCCGGTCTTGGCGAACGCCTCGCGGGCGCCGAAGATTGCCGCCTTCACCTCGAGGATGTCCTGTGCGGTCTCGATCATGATCAGGTCGGCGCCGCCTTCGACAAGACCCTGAGCCTGCTCGGCGAAGACCTCGACCAGGCGGCCGAAGGAGATGTCGCCCAGCGTCGGGTCGGTGGAGGCGGGAAGGAAGCCGGTCGGGCCGATTGAGCCGGCGACGAAGCGCTCATCGCCGGCGGCACGGCGGGCGATTTCCGCCCCTTTCGTATTGATCTCCAGCGTGTGCTCGCCGAGCCCCCACTCATCCAGCTTCAGCCGTGAGCCCTGGAAGGTGTCCGTCTCGACCACCTCAGCCCCGGCTTCCAGCATCGAAGTATGAACCCCCTCAATCACGTCGGGCCGATTCAGCACCAACGCCTCATGGCACTTCCCCTCGAGCCCGCCGTAGTCCTCCCGGCTCAGCTCAAACTGCTCCAACGTCGCGCCCATGCCACCGTCGAAGACGACGATGCGCTCGCGAGTTGCAGCTAGATAGTCACGCTCAGCCATGAACTTAAAGAGGCTACCGGGGCGTGCCGGTACGGGAGCCCGGTGGTCCTCTTCACTCGCCTACCTGGCTGGATCGTCACCAGCCTTCCGAGATTGGGGTTGGGCCAGCGGCGCAAAACGCTCAGAGGACCACCGGGCTCCCCCACCACACGCAGTACAGGACGCTCGGGCTCCGAAAGCTGTCCCAGCTCAGCGAGACCGCAGAAATGCGCCTATACGACGATCAAATCACGGTTTCGCTGGGAGCTGTTCGGGTCTCGGCGTCTGCCGGAGCTCTGTTGTGGAGGTCCCCTGTACCGCAATGCTTAGTCCCTTAGGGCTTGAGCCCCAGGCGGCGGCGCCAGTCGCGGGCGTTGAAGAGGCGGGTGAGGGGGGCGATGAGGCGACGGCGGGACTTGGTGTAGGGGTACCAGGAGGGCTCGCGCTTGCCGCCGAAGCGAGTGATGACCACCGACTCGCTGCGGCAGTACTTCTTGATCCCGCCTTCGCCGTGGCGCGAACCGATCCCGGAACTCTTCCAACCGCCCATCGGCACCTCGGTGGCGAAGTAGTTGACGAGCACGTCGTTGACGTTGATCGCGCCGCACTCGACCCGGCGCGCTACCTGCTCGGGTCGCTCGCGCTCGCCCAATACCCACCCCGAGCGGCCGGAGCGGGGGTGCATGGCGAAGTGGATCGCCTCCTCGGCGTCGCGGACCTTCATCACCCCGACCACGGGGCCGAAGGTCTCGTCGCGCATCACCTTCATCGAGTGGTCGACGTCGACCAGGACCGTCGGCTCGAAGTAGTCGCCCGGGCCCTCCACCCGCTTACCACCGGTGAGCGCCTTGGCGCCGGCGGCCAGGGCCTCGGAGACGTGCTCTGCGACGATCGCGGTCTGGTTCGGAGAGGTCATCGCGCCCACATCCTTCGGGTTCGAGGCGTCGTCGGCTCCCTGGCGCAGGCCCGAGACCTCCTTGGTCAGCTTGCCGACGAACTCGTCGTAGGCGGGCTCCTCGACGTAGATCCGCTCGACCGACATGCAGATCTGACCCGAGTTCATCATCCCGCCCCAGGCCGCGGCGTTGGCGGCGCGGTCGAGATCGGCGTCGGCGAGGACGATCATCGGGTCCTTGCCGCCGAGCTCGAGGCTGACCGGCGTCAGCGTCTCCGCCGCCTGCGCCATCACCTTCTTGCCGGTTTTCTCAGAGCCGGTGAACTGGATGAAGTCGACGGCGTCGACGAGGGCGCCGCCGGTCTCGCCGATCCCCTGCACGCAGTCGAATACTTCGGGGCCGCCGATCTCCGTCTTCCAGGCCTCGATCAGCTCCGCCGGGCCGAGCGGCGTGAACTCCGAGGGCTTGATCACAACCGCGGCCCCCGCCTGCAGGGCCGGAATCGCGTCGCCGATCGAGAGGATCAACGGAAAGTTCCAGGGGCTGATGATCCCGACCACGGGGTGGGGTCGGTATTGGACCCGCAGCTTCTTCGCCGCCAGCAGGGCGGAGTGGGGGCGGAGACTGTCCTCGGCCAGGAACTTGGCCGCCCGGGAGCCGTAGAAGTTGATCAGGTCGGTCAGGTAGACCGGCTCGTTCATCGCGTCGGCGCGGACCTTGCCGGTCTCCAGCTGCATCGTCTCGAGCACCCGCTCCTGGTTGTCGAGGATCCAGTCGCGGAGCTTGCCGAGCCAGTAGTAGCGGCCCTCGATCCCCATCGCCTCCCACTCGGGCTGGTTGGCGCGGACGCGGGCGACGGTGGTGGCGACGGACTCGGGGGAGTCGACCGGAATCGTCTTGATCAGCTCGCCCGTCGCCGGGTTGTGGACCTCGATCGAATCGGCCGCAACGGCCGGCGCTCCATTCGTCCCGGTGCTCCTCGCAGCGGTTCCGCTCTCCACGATGCTCCCTTCGTCGCCCGTTTGGCTGGTCAGCCAACTGTAGCGCCCACTGGATGAACGGATGCTTAAAGCTGGGCGGCAAACAGGGCCATAAGGCCGACGAGAACCGACCCGATCAGGCCAAATCCGATCTGGAGAGTGCGGTTCAAGCCATCGAACTTCGCGTTCATTTCCCCACGTAGCTCTCCCACCTCTTCTCGGAGTTCTCCGATTTCTCCTTTGACGGAGCTCACCTCTCCCCGCAACTCACGGATGTCTGCGCGAACTTCACGAAAGTTCTCATCCATGTGCTCCTTGAGGTCGTCGAGGCGCTGGTCGGTCCAAGTTTCCCTTGCCATTACGTGCATGATGGCAAGTGTAGACAACAACATGCAACAAGTGGTGCGCGGAAGTGTGAAATTTCAGCGGGGAATTAGCCGAAATACCGGGCCTTCGAGCGAGGCGACGTAGAGGCGGTGGTGGTCGTCTTCGCCGAAGGAGGAGGGGCTCGCCACCCGCGGGCCCAAGACATGGTCGTTGCTCGCGCGCTTCAGATGGGGGACCAGGCTGCGTAGTCGGCCCTCGCAGAGGTCGGCGTAGACGTAGCGCCCGCGCAGGCCGCGCAGGCGCGGGTCGCGGACGACATAACCGCCGATGATCGAGCAGCTGCCGCCGCCGCGGCCGTGGCTGTAGGCGAAGATCGGTTTGACGGTGCCGCCGGGGTCGGGCGTGCCGCTGTTTTCGTCTTCGTACTTGTGGAAACCCTCGAAGGCATCCCAGCCAAAGTTGGCTCCACTCGCCCCGGCCACGGTCGTGTAGTCGACCTCCTCGAAGCGGTTCTGGCCGACGTCGCCGATCGCGATCCGCGGTTGCCTGGCGCCCATGTCGAAGGAGAAGCGGAAAGGGTTGCGCAGGCCGTAGCCGTAGATCTCGTCGCGCCCTGGCTTGCCGACGAAGGGGTTGCTCGCCGGCACCGAGTACGGCTTGCCGCCCGAAGGGCGCGGGTCGATCCGCAGCAGCTTTCCCAGCAGCACGTCCTTGTTCTGGGCATTGTTGGGCGGGTCGCCGCCGGAGCCGCCGTCGCCGGTGCCGAAGTAGAGGAGGTTGCCGAGGAACTGCAGCTGGCCGCCGTTGTGGTTGGCGAAGTTCGGATGGGGGATTTCGATCACCTGCCGGTCCGATCCCGCTGCCGCCCGAGTCGCGCTCGCCCGCTTGAATTCGTCGATGCGGATGTTGCCGGCGTTGTCGGTGTAATAGACGTAGAAGCGCCTGCTCTGCGCGTAATCCCCTGGGAAGGCGACCGAGAGCAGGCCACGCTCGCCGCCGTAGGAGACCTGGCCGCGGATGTCGAGGAACGGCTTGCGGAGGCGGTGGCCGCCGCGCAGCACCGCGATCCGGCCCGGCTGTTCGACGACGAAGAGCAGCCGCGGGAAGCCAGGGGCGCCGGCGACGTAGACCGGGTGATCGAAGGAGCCGATCTTCTTCAGCGCGACGCCGCTCTTGGCTGGTCGTTCCTTCGGGGGGCCGGGCCGCGCCCCGGCAGGCGTCGAGCGCGACGAGTCGTTCGCCGACCCACAGGCTGGCAAGCTCAGGACTAGCACCGCCGCCAGCAGCGCTGCCGCTGTGGTGCCCCTACTTACCCTTCTTGATTTCAACGATTTCGCCGCTGTCGGTCACTTCGGTTTCCGGCAGCCGCGAGGTGATCTCGGTCACGAAGGAGCCGCCGGGCGTTACGCCGTTACCCGTCTTGGCTCTCGCCTTACCGCTTAGCCCAGCGTCGATGCTGTAGAGCAGCGTGTACTTACCTTGACGCACCGCGCTCAGCTTCCAGACCGCGGCAGTCGTTTCCCCCGGCTTCAGTGGCCCGAAGTTGAAGGTCTTCGGGTTCGAGGTAGAGGCGCCACCGGGGGCGGAGGAGCCGTGCAGACGCGGGTAGGTCTGCGCCAGCACCCAGACGGGCCGGTCTGGTTGCGCCAGTTCGGGCTGGGGGTCGCTGATGCCAAACGGCAGTGCGGAATTGACGCCACGCTTGCCGGCGATCGTGAAGGTCACGGTCAGGCCCGGCGTCGGCCGTTTGCCGGTGTTGCGAATCGCCAACTGCAGCAGCGAGGTCTGACCCAGCTTCTGCTTGGTTGGAAAGTTCGCTTGGGTCACTTTGACGTGGAAGGTGCCGGTCGCTTCGTTCGCGTCCGATGACGATTCGCCACAGGCAGCAAGCAGCGCCGCCGCCGCCAGCGCGGCTAATCCGATCGCGATGGCCTGGAGGCGGGCGTGCCGGGAATGTCGTCCGGTCCCCCGCAAAGCGGCCCGAACATACCACGGGGTTTGGCCGCTTTCGCAGGCGTTTCGCGCCCCTTGCAAGGGTTAGCCGGATCTCAACACTGAGCTAACCGGGCGGGGTGCCCCATCCCCTAGACTCCCGCTCACCGGGTGGGGCCCTGCGCGCATGCACGGCAGCCTGGGTACTGGAGGAGCAGATGGTCGGATCCGCGGTCAACAGGGCTTTCTTGCCCGCCAAGTCCCTGTTCGAACAGGTGGGGGAGATGATGATCCTCACCGCGCGCACGATCGTCTCCGCGATTAAACCGCCGTACCCCTACGGCGAGGAGTTCATCGGCCAGTTCCTCTTCGCCCTCCAGCTCTGCTGGTTCCCGCTGTTGGTCTCGACCGTGGCCTTCGGCTTCGGCGCCCCCGGCCTCCAGGCCGCCAACTTCCTCTCGCTCTTCGGCGCCCTCGACCGCCTCGGCGGCTTCTTCGTGCTGGCCTCGATCCGCGAGTTCGCTCCGTTCGTGACCGCGGTCGTCGTCGCCGGCGTCGCCGGCACCGCGATCACCGCCGACCTCGGCGCCCGCAAGATCCGCGAGGAGCTCGACGCCCTCCAGGTGCTCGGGGTCGACCCGATCAAGAACCTGGTGGTGCCGCGCTTCCTGGCGCTGATGCTGATCACCGGCCTGCTTGACATCTACGCGCTCGTCTTCGGGATCAGCGGCGGCATCCTCACCGAGCTCCTTTACCACCAGCCGCTCGGCGGCTTCTTCGCCACCCTCTTCTCCAACGCCTCGATCACCGACCTCTGGGGCTCGGTCCTCAAGTGCACGATGTTCGGCGCCATCATCGCGATCGTCTGCTGTTACAAGGGCATGACCGCGTCCGGCGGCGCCGAGGGCGTCGGCCGGGCCGTCAACCAGGCGGTCGTGATCGCGACGCTCGGCGTGTTCGCGTTCAACT
>JBQCCT010000102.1:0-15598 GCA_051961955.1 Solirubrobacterales bacterium | reverse complement strand
CCGCGCCTTTAGGCTTGTCCTGCATGGGAAGTACCCCTTCCTGTGCCATGCCCCCGGCTGTTAGCGCAGCGCGGGGGCGCTTTTTGTCTAGATTCGAAGCCTAGCACCGATTAAGGATTAAGCACTAGTGGTTAAACGACTGGCGCTAAAGGCGCGTGATTGAAAGCCTGTGATCCTCTATGGGTCGCAATGACGAACCGCAGCCGGCACTTGGCAACGCGATACGCCAGTTGCGGGAAAAGCGCGGGCTGACGCAAGAAGCCCTCGCACATAAAGCTGGCATCACGACCGGCACCTTGTCGTTGATCGAGCGTGGGCAATCAAATCCGGCATGGGGAACGGTCACCCGCATCGCCGACGCTCTCGGATCGTCAATGGGCGAGGTGGGAAAGCTCGCCGACAAACGCGGTCGCTGATCGAAGGACTCTAGTCCCTAACCAGTGCGATCCCGAGCGCATTGTCAGCCCAACCCCACTGACACCGCTTTAAACCATAAGTGCATTTTCTCCCAGTAGTTGGTAGGTGTCGAACGCTGGAGCGTGTATAGGGTGCCCTCAACTGGTACGCGCAGGGGAGCGCGGTTCCCGGTTAGCGAATAATCGACAGATCGGGAGAGACCGTGCAACACAGGCTTTTTGCGCTTTTCATCGCAGTCATGATCTTCTTGGGCGTCTGTGCGGGTGTCGCCCTCGCCGACCCGTCGGGTGAAGGCGAAGCGGGCTCGGCCCTGCTCCCCGAAGTGTCACCACAGGCACTGGAAGAAGCGCAGCCGCTTGACGGGGCTCCGGTGGTGGACACGGCCGCCGCCGAAGAACTTCCGCACTCGGGCCTCGATCGCGCTGAAGCCGAAGAACTCCTGGCCTCTGTCTTCCCCGCTTCGCTGGAAGAACCCGCTGGCATCTTCGATGGCAGCCTTGAAATCGAAGAATTCCATTCCGACCACGTTGCCGTGGTGGCTCCCCCCGAACCGTCGGCCTCACCGGGTCTCCTCACCTCGCTTTTTCCTCTGCGCACCGAAGACTCGGCGGGCGTCAAAGAGCCGGTCGACCTGGGCCTTGAACGGGTCGAAGGCGGGCTGCAGGCTGAGAACCCACTGGTTGAAGTTGAACTGCCCGCAAGCCTCGAAGCAGGATTCTCCCTACCGGAATCCGGGATCAAGATCGAACTGGCCAGCGGGGACAGCGAACGCAGCGCCTCAGTGATCTCTGGCGAAGCAGCGTTCTATCCCAATGTGGCTCAGGACTCAGACCTCGCTGCTGTCATCAGCCCGCTTGGGCTCGAGAGTTTCACGCAGCTGCGCTCGCCGCAAGCGCCACAGACCCAGAGCTTCCACCTTAGCCTCCCCAGCAACGCGCGCCTCGAAGCGACCCAGGAGGGCGGAGCCGAAGTCAAGCAGGGCGAAGAAACGTTGATGAAGGTGCCACCGCCCACCGCGATCGACGCCGAAGGAAAGCCGGTGCCTACTGCGCTCGAAGTCTCCGGGGACACCATCCACCTGCAGGTCACCCCTGGACCCGAAACGGCTTGGCCGACCCTCCTCGACCCAGTGTTCGACACGTACTCGTGGATGAACAACAACAACAGCACCGGGATCTACTCGGACTGGAGGGCGGCGACCTCCAACGAAACGCTGCTGCACCCGGGCTGGATCGGCGTCTGGAGCGAAACGATGCACGCGGGCTTGAACCTGCGCTCCTACGCAGGCGCAATCGCTCCGGGTTCGCGAGCCAACTGGTTCTACTACGTCCCCCGCTACTTCAGCGACTACGAAAACCCCGCCTTCAAAGAACGGCCGACGAGCTACATCCGCAACATGACGCTCTCGCAGGTCTACTTCCTGATCGAAGAAGGCACCCCAGTTCACAAAGAACCCTATATGTCGGTTGGGCTGTGGGACGAAAATCACGGCCAGTGGGTTTCTCTCGGAACCCGCTACAGCTCGGAAGGCCCATTCAACGGCACGACTATCAACCTTCCCAATCCCGGCGAATACGTCGAAGACAAGAGCGGCGGATACACGCTCGGCACGAATGAATCCGCCACCTATCCCAGGCAGGCCTTCGTCGGACAGGCGACGGTGGAAGTGACCGATAAAGACTCACCTGTCTTCACCGCGATCGGCAGCCCCAGCGGCTGGATGAATCAGACGGCGACGAGCCAAATCCCCTACACGGCCTTCGACTATGGGCTTGGCGTCTACTCGCTGCTGGTCACCCAGCCCAAGGCAAGCGGTGGTGCGACGCAAATCACGACCTCGAATCAGTGCCTCGGCACCGCCAGCAATCCCTGCCCGAGAAAGGCAGAAATGGCGACTCGCGCGATCTCTTATGAACCGAAATCAATGCCGCAGGGCGAAGACTGGCTGCAGATCACCGGCAATGATCCCGTCGGGCATCAGTCGGAAGTCAAAGAAGCCCGGGTGAAGGTCGACCACACCGCCCCAAGCCTGGCACTCTCCGGCAACCTCACCGAACAAGGCACCGTCGGCACCAGACTCCCCTCCTACACCCTCAGCTACGCGACCACGGACGGCGAAGACGCCGCGGCCACCGCCCTTACCCCCTACGGCACCGCCGGCACCGGCGAACGCCAGCTCGAACGCCCGCAGGGTCTCGTCCTCGACGCCGGCGGCAACATCTGGGTCAGCGACCGGGTCAACAACCGCCTCACCGAGTACGGCTCGAACGGCGGCTTCCTCCGGCAGATAAACGCCCACGGCAGCGCCGACGGCGCCATCAGCGAGCCCCGCGGCCTCACCACCACCCCGGCAGGCAACATCTGGGTCGCCGAAAACGGCAACAAACGCCTGCAGGAGTTCAGCCCCCACGGGCGCCTTCCTCGCCAAGATCACCAACTCCGCTTTCGTCGAACCGTGGGGAGTAGCCACGGGAGCGGGCGGGACGCTTTGGGTCTCGGACCCCGGTGCCCACAAGGTCTTCCAATTCAGCGAAGCAGGCACCCTGCTGAAGACGATCACCGGTGGTGGCCACAACCCGCCCCTGAGCGGTCCCTACGGCATCGCCCTCGACTCCTTCGGCGACGTCTGGGTCGCCAACACGTCCGAAAACAAGATCCTCGAGTTCGACTCGGGCGGCAACTTCCTCTTCAGCTTCGGTACCGAAGGCACCGGCAACGGCCAGCTCAAAGCCCCGACCGGCCTCGCGATCGCCCCCTCCGGCCACATCTTCATCAGCGAAGACCAGAACGCCCGCATCCAAGAGTTCCAACCCGACGGCAGCTACCTGCGCCAGTTCGGCACCCTTGGCTCGGCGAGCAATCAGCTCACTGAACCGCGCCAGGTCGCCATCGGACCCGAAAACTCACTGCTGATCGCCGATGCGGCCAACCACCGCATCGCCCGCTGGAGCCACGCCGACAAGGACCCGCAGTCGGGCGTGGCCAAGGTCGAAGTCAAGCTCGACGGCAGCGCCGTCAAGACCGAAGCCCCAGGCTGCTCGACCAAGAACTGCCAGCTCAACAACTCTTGGACGCTGAATGCCGATAACTACGCCCTCGGCTCCCACAAAGTCGAAGTGATCGCCACCGATTCCGTCGGCCTCACCACCACGAAGACGCTGAGCGTCGAAACCCACGGCGATCTGACCGCCCCCTCGATTGCCCTCTCGGGCTCGATGACCGAACAGGCGACCCTCGGCACCACCCGCCCCACCTACAAGCTCAAACTGAGCTCAACTGATCCGGGCTCCACGGAAGAACGCAAGTCCGGCGTCACCTCGACGACGATCAAGGTAGACGGCAAAGTCGTCGATTCGGTCTCGCCAGGCTGCCCTGCCGAAGGCTGCTCGATTAGCCGCGAATGGACGCTTGAAGCAAGCGCCTACGCGGTCGGCTCCCACACCGTCGAAGCGATCGCCACCGACGGGGCCGGCCACACGACGACGAAAACGCTCTCGATCAACATCGCTCGCGACACGACTGCGCCGGAACTGAGCGCGACGAGCGCACTCTACGTCGCGCCGGAAGGCTGGCTCGAACAGCACGAATACAGCAACTTCGCCGGGGCGAGCGACGCAAACGGCTACGGCGTCACCTCGCTGGAACTGAAGATCGACGGCAGCGTAGTGAAGAGCAGCTCCGGTGCCTGCAGCGCCGGTGCCTGCAGCAAACTCATCTTCGGATCCTTGGACATGAGCAAATACAGCGGCGGCGCTCATCCGGCGGAACTCACCGCAACTGACGGCGCTGGCAACAAAGCTGTGAAGCGCTGGATGATCAACGTCGACCCGAACGGGCACATTTCGACCAGCGAAGCTGCGGCCACTTTGGAAGCAGCGGACGAAACCAGCCCGGCGAACATCGTTGGTGAATCAGAAGAGGAACCCGAAATCGAAGGAACGGATACCGGGCTGGGTCTTGAAGCGACCGAAGCAGGGCTTGTCGCCACGGGTTCGGCAGCGCCAACGACTGTAGAACCATCGGCAGGAGGGAGCATCATCGTTCAGATACCGCAGCCCGAAGCTATTTACGGGTGCGGCATCGACGGAAGCGGGACCAAAGAAGCAGAACCCGGAGAACCAGCGCCTACGGAACCCGAAAACCCGGAAGTCTGCGCCCCCTCAACCCTACAACCAGAAGAACACCTTCTGCCCGTTACCGTCACGCCATTGGAAACGAGCGAAACTGCGGGCTCTACGAACCTCGTAGAAGAAAACGCAGCGGTGACCCCTAACACGAGTCCAGAAGTTGACACCGCAGTTCGCCCGCTGAACGAAGGCGGCATGATCTTCACGGCCATCCGCGCCGATAGCGCACCTGAAAACTATTCGTACCGGGTAGAACTGTTTGAAGAACAAGAACTGCGCTCAATTGACGACCAGCATGCGGAGGTCTTTTACGAAGAAGGGCATCCAGCCTTCACCATCACGGCAGAGCCGGCGCATGACGCAATCGGTACGACCGTTCCGACGAGTCTAACCGTGGACGGCAAAGACGTTGTCACCCTGCATGTCCACTACAAACCGTCGTCCTTTGTCTATCCGATTATCGCTGGAACCGGCTGGCAAGGCGGATTCGAAACGACCCAGATCGAAATGCCGGAACCGCCCGCAGAACTGGAAGAAGCAGGGGAAGAAGCCTGGGAACTTGAACAGCTTGAAGAAGGCAATGCGATCATAGGCCTAACGGCTCTTGGACCACCAGAAGAAGTCATGCCGATGACCGAAGCCGAAAAGCTCGTTGCTGAACTCAACCCCTACGAACCGTGGCGGAAAGCACGGAAGAAATTCCGCTTCGACGTGTGCCACCCTCATATAGTCGCTGGCGATCCAGCTGTTGGTGGAGGCGAAGAGGGGGGAAGGCGAGAACAACTGCAGAGGGCATTGCACTTCCACTGCAGGGACCCCGAATACGAAGGCAACTATTGGTGGGTTACCGTTTCAGGCAGATTTCATTATGTGTATCACCATAAAGTCTGGCTGAACTGGAAAGAGTGGAACTGTGACAAGTCAGGAGGAACTGAAATCCAATACGTCGAATTAGCCCATTGCGATGCCTTTTATCCGCATAACCATGTTCATTATCCAAGCGGAACTCGCTTTGAGGGGCCGATAGGGTCGATGGCGGAGTGGAGGTTCCCTGCTGGGAAGGGGCAATTCGCTGCGGAAGGAGTGCCCAATTGTTTGACGATGGGGGGCTGGATCTTCCCAAATCCGAGAAAGGGTCCCGGCGGGTACTATGAAGAGCCAATCGCATATCAAAAGCCGAAAGGCATTCTGCTTGGAGAAGAATGTCCAGTGATCGAAATCGAACATAAATGAGTGGGATTCTAGACATGGGCGCGTACGCAGCCTGGCGCAGAAGGTTATTAGTGGGGCTGATAGCCGCCGCGGCAATGCTTCTAGTCGTCGCCCCGGCCGAGGGTGAAATAGACGAAGTTGCTGTGGTTGGGCACGGCAGGGTCAACGGATATGGCTGGAGCGTCGAAACTGCGCCGGAAGGGAATAGCATTTGCTTTGAAGTCGGTGTGTTCAGGCCGAAGGCCCCTGAATATGGAAGTGGTGAAGGACAGTGCTCATCTCCTGCTCGCCGGAGGGGCATTCTGTTTGTCATCTCAAACTCCCACAGGCACGGAGCTCCTAAGGTGGTAGCGGTCGGCGCGGCCTTTAACCGTGCAGTCGCTGCCGTGAAAGTGGTCAACTTCAAGGGAAAGGTCAACCACCTCCGGATGCACCACCTCGATCAAACGCACGTGGCGGAGTTGCGAAAATTCAAGTACATCGCTTTTGCCGTCGCAGGCCCATGGTGTGCCCGAACCCTCACCACCTATGACAAACACAAGCATAAGCTCTGGGAAACGGAATGGAAGGACTTTGACGGGAGCTGGCGGCGCATACCGGGGTCGAATCCGGTGAAGCTGTGTCCCCATTGAGACCCGGCGACTAGACCTGACAGCGTGGCCGGCGGGCAGGACCAAGCCACCCGCAATCTGACGGCTACATGCTCTTCTATGGACTGTTCGTCGCGCTCGCGGTAAGCGCGATCAAGCCCGAGCTACAACAGAGGCCGCATTTGCGGCCTCTGTCTCAATCTCGTCAGATTTGACTCTGCGACGCTCTAGACGTTCGCTGTTGACAACTAGAGCGCGGGTGGGACGGCTCAGACCTAGCCCGGCCGTCCTCTTCCCCGGGCCCACTGGGGCGGGCGTGAAGTCGGAGGCGAAACGATGGTCCCTTGACTTCTACTTCGGCTTCGATTCCGAGGCGGGGCGCCAAACGGCACAACGCCACCCCGGCGACGGAGATCGCGGCGAGGTAGAGCAGCAAGCCGATCGCAAGCCAGAGGCTCGCGGCGGCTGCCATCGTCTAAGCCTTGGTGGTCCTTTTGCTCATGCCAGAAATTGATCCTTTCCTTTGTTGGCCTGAATCTGGTTCCTAGGAACACGGCTGGAAGGGTGGCGCAGACACCGGACGCGATCCGACTCCAGCCTTGCAACAGCTCAGTCGTTGCGGAATAGCAACCCGGCCCGAAGGATCGGGTCTCTGACCGAGATCTCCGCCGCTGATTGTCGTAGCATGCAATCATTCGGAGGGCGACAGACTTTGATTCGGGAAGCGCAAACGGTCGAGGGTCAGAATCCCTTCAGCTACGTTTTCCTCATGAAGAAGTTCGCTGCCTTAGCTCAGGCGCATCCCTACGATTGCGGCCTTTGCCCGGTCAGACTTGGTTGGTGCGTAGTGCCGGCGGGTCGTAGCGATCTCTTTGTGACGCAGCACCTCTGAGACGACATCGATCGGAGTCGGTTCCTTCTCGTCATTGAGAGCGATAGTTGCCCAGGCGCGGCGGAAGCAGTGAGGAGTGACGCGGGAGGTCATTCCGTTAACGGCGTCGATGCCCGGAGTCGCTTTCTTCAGGCCAACACCCAGCCCGGATGCCATGCCAGGTCGCGATCTTCGTGACCGTCGTGGGACTGGTCTTCTTGCCATTGCTGGTCATGAGGACGTAGGCCGTCTCTGGATCGCTGAGGGCGTCCCGCATGGCCGTGGTGTTCCGCCTCCGAGAGCTGCCAGCGACGGTAGATGCGGAAAGCCCGGAGAAGCGGCGGGGCCAAGGGGAAAATGTCCACCTTGCCGTTCTTGCCGACGACTTCCCACTCGGCGGCGTCGAGGTCAATGTCGCACCAGCGGGCATCCGCATACGTCTTCCGGCGCGACGGGGCGTAGAACAGCCAATGCACCAAGAGCACCGCGCGGGGAGGGCCATCCGTTGCCAATAGGCGCTTGATCTCCTCCTTGCTTGGGGTATAGCCGCGCCTGACGATCACCTTCGGCGAGGACTCAAGCACCGTTGGATCAATGTCGGGCAGTTCGTCATCTGCCTGAAAGTGGTGGTAGAGGAACCGCAACGAGGACAGGTAGCTCTTGCGGTAGGAGGCCGACCAGCCCGGACCTTCGCGACCGTCCGGGTAGCTGCGGGCCTTGCACCACTCGCAGCGGAGTCGGGCGGCGTCGGGGTTCTCGCCGCCCTGCTTCTCAAGGTGGCCCATGAAGAGGCGAACCTGCTTCTTGTTGGCCCTGTAGAAGTCGGACTTGTGGACGCTGGCGAGGTACTGCGAGAAATGAACTAGGTGCTCGCGGTAGCGCTCCAGCGTCGAGCTGCCAACTCCAGCGTGGTTGCATTCGACCGCCTCGCAGATCAGTTGCTCATTGGTGAGATCCATTCGTAGCTCCTCGGACTGATCGAGGAACGAGCGGGTGCGGCTTCAAGTTCTGCGATTCGCTTCGCCGACGGAATATCCACGCAGTAGAAGTGCGTTTTGGGCGCCAAATGCCCCGCCCAGTTCGTCCCCGGTCGGACGTTGCTCGAATGCTTGCTGCCATCATTGCCTAGCTCCTCGGAGTTTCCGAGCCTGGCTGTCTTTCGAGCTATAGAGCCAAATCCGCGACTGGTTTTGAACCACCCTCCGATTTTTGGCTCTGCCAAGGGGATCGAAATGGGCGCGGCTGGTTTCGAACCAGCGACCTCTCGCGTGTGAAGCGAGCGCTCTCCCACTGAGCTACGCGCCCGGGACGGGGAGGCTAGCTGACGAAGCCGGGCTGGGGAATCGGGCCCTCGCCTTCTGGGAAGGGGCCGGTCGGCTCGGGCTGCTGCAGTTCCTCATCGAGGGCGTCCTTGCGCAGAGCCATGCCAACGAAGGGGTAGATCAGGGTCGAGAGCATCGCGGCGCCGACGAGGCCGGCCGCCGTCGAAGGCCGCATGTGCCCGTCCTCGGTCGCGATCGTCGTGATCGCCACCACCAGCGGCAGCTCGGTGGCGCAGTAAAAGGCAAGCGCGGCGCGGTCGCGGAGGTCGAGCATCCCGCGGTAGAGCAGCAGCGCCGGGATGCCGCGGACGACGAGGAAGAGGACGAAGAACAGCGCCAGCTTGCCGAGCGCGGCCGCCGAGCCGAGGGCGGCGAGGTCGAACTCGATGCCGCTGGTGACGAAGAAGAAGGGGACGAAGAAGCCGAACCCGACGGCGGTCAGCTTCGACTCGAAGATCGCCAGCTCGTGCCCCTTCAGCGCCAGCCGAGTGATCATCCCGGCGACGAAGCCGCCGAGGAGGACGTCGAGGCCGAGGTTGCTCGCCAGCAGCACCAGGCCGAAGACCAGCACCACCGTCACCCGCACCGCCAGCTGGCTGCTCGCCTCGAAGGTTCGTTCCAACGCCGGCCAGCCGCGCCAGGCGAAGCGCACCGAGATCAGCGCCAGCGCCAGCGCCAGGGCGACGAAGGCGAGCAGGATCACCGACTCGTGCAGCGGGTTGGTGGTCGAGAGCACCAGCGTCACGAGCAGGATCGGGCCGAACTCGCCGGCGCCGCCGGCCGCCAGCAGGTAGGTCCCGAAGCGGGTCTTCAGCTCGCCGTTGTCGCGCAGGATCGGGATCAAAGTTCCGATCGCCGTCGTCGCCATGGCCGAGCCGGTGTAGAGGAAGGAGAGCACCACCCCGCCAGCTGCCAAGAGGCCGCCGATCCCGTAGGCAAGGATGATCGACAGCAGCCACCCGAACGCTCCGAGCTCCATCGGCCTGCCCTTGATCCGCTCGAAGTCGATCTCGTAGCCGGCGAAGAAGAAGAGCATCCCCAGCCCCAGGTTGGAGAAGAATTCGATGAAGTCGCCGGGATGGGCGAGGCCGAGGACGTGGGGACCGATCAGGATCCCCAGCAGCAGCTCGAGCACCACCACCGGCGGCGCCAAGCGCTTGGGGACGACGGCGACGACGATCGCCGCCAGGGCCGCCACCACGACGATCGCGAAGAAGGAGCCGGTGTCGACCTGGGTCGCGGCGAGGGGAAGACTGGTCAAGGCACCATCGTAAGCCGGTCCGGGTAGGATCACCAGTGGACCGTGCTAGGCGGGGAATCAGCGGTGCCCTGTAACCCGAAATCCGCTTAGCGGGGCCGACTACCGTTCCGAGGGGCTGGCCGTCGGGGTCAGTGCGTCGCGGCGGCGTTGACGGCCGGGTCCTGCGCGACGTGGGCACGCGAATCAGGTCAGGTCCGGAAGGAAGCAGCATTAAGCGGATGCCGCGGGTGCCGAAGGCGAGCCCGGCTCGAGCCTCAAGCGACGGACACGCCCGGTGACCTCGCTTCGAAGGCGGGTGCACGGTCCATAACTTCGGCGTTCGTCCTTTCGGGTCAATTTGCCCGTAAAAGGGCGAACGCCGCGTTGCTAGTCGATCAGGCGCTTGTGCATCTGGCGGATCGCGACGCGCCAGGTGACCAGCGCGAAGACGACGAGGAAGGCGAAGCGGGCGATGTCGGCCCATTCGAAGCCGAAGGCGCCGCCGCGGACCAGTTCGACCAGCTGGTGCAGCGGGTTGGCCTGCGCCACCACCTGGAAGCCCTGGGGGAGGCCGTCGATCGGGAAGAAGGTGCCGGCGACGAGGAAGAGCGGCGTGACGAAGAGCGCGGTGACGTAGTTGAACTGGTCGATCTTGGCGACGGTCGCCGCCATCGCCACCCCGAAGCCGGCGAAGCCGAGGGCGGTGACGAAGCAGAAGAGCGGCGTCAGCAGCATCCCCGGCGCCGGGTCGAGGCCGAAGGCGATCGTCACCAGCAGCGGGATGCAGCCGTAGGTGCCGGAGCGCAGGCCGATCCAGAGCATCTCGGCGCTGACCAGCTCCTCGACGTCGACCGGCGCGGCGAGGATCGCGTCGTAGGTGTTCTGGAAGCGGTGCTTGACGAAGGTGCCGAACATCGCCGGCAGGGCGCTGGAGAAGATCACCGCCGTCGCCACCATCCCGGTGCCGACGAACTGGATGTAGGGGACGCCGTTGACTTCGTCGACCAGGGTGGCGCTGAGGCCGAGCCCGAAGGCGAGCAGGTAGACGAGCGGTTCCATCACGCTGGAGAAGGTCGTCCCCTTCCAGTAGGTGCGGAAGTTGGCGACCTCGCGGCTCATGACGCCGGCGATCGCCGTCGGTTCCAGCCGCCTCATCGTCTGTTCGCTCACTCGGCCTCCTCTCCGGTCAGCAGGACGAAGACGTCCTCCAGGGAGGCGGCACGGACGACGGCGTCGTCGGGGACGAAGCCGTCGGCCCGCTCGGAGCCGACGATCGCGATCGCCGGCCCGGCCGGGCGCACAGCCAGGCCCTGCGATTCGGCTTCGGCGCGCGTCTCCGCCAGCCGGTCGGGCGGGCCGTAGACCTCCGCCGTCAGCCGGCCGGCGTGCTCGCCGATCAGCTCGACCGGGCGGCCGCGGCTGATGATCTTGCCCTGGTGCATCACCGCCACCTCGTCGGCCAGCCGCTCGGCCTCCTCGATGTAGTGGGTCGACATCAGGATCGTCGTCCCCCGCGCTTTCAGCTCGCCGATCAGCGTCCACAGCTCGGTGCGGATCTGCGGGTCGAGCCCGACCGTGGGCTCGTCGAGGAGCACTAGGCGCGGCTCGTGCACGAGCCCGCGCGCCAGCAGCAGCCGCCGCCGCATGCCGCCGGAGAGCTGGTCGACCGCGTCGCGGCGGCGCTCCTGCAGGCGGGCGATGTCGAGAGCTTTGTCCACCGCCCTGCCGACGTCCGGCACCCGGTAGAGGCGGGCGAAGATCGCCAGGTTGTCCTCGACGGTGACGTCGACGTCGAGGTTGTCGAGCTGGGGGACGACGCCCATCTTGCCCCGCGCCGTCTTCGCTTCCCCGGGCAGTTCGTGGCCGAGCACGCGCAGCTCGCCCGAGTCGGCGATCGCCTGCCCGGTCAGCAACCGCATCGTCGTCGACTTGCCGGCGCCGTTCGGCCCGAGCAGGCCGAGGCAGATGCCCTCCGGCACCTCGAGGTCGAGCCCGTCGACCGCGGTGATCGGGCCAAAGGTCTTGACGACGTCGTGGAGCTCAATCGCAGCCATCGCTTCGATGGTGTCACGACCGCACCTTTTGCGCCGGGCGCCGATGGCCCCTTGGTTACAAGTCGCTTCGCACCTAAGATTCAACCGATGGTCAGAGGGAGACTGATCCTTTTTGCCGTTCTCTTCGCCGCCGCTTCGGCGCCCGCCCCTGCTGCCGGTCAGGCCATGGAATGGTCCTCGCCGCTCCAGCTCGACTCCGGCTCGCCCTCCCAGTTCAGCAACGGCAGCGGGATCGAGTGCGTCGGCGAGCAGCTCTGCGTGGCGACTGGCGGCGCCGGCAAGGTCCTGGTCTCAACCGACCCGACCGGCGGTGTCGCGGCCTGGGAAGAAGTCGCGATCGAGGAAGGACCCGGCAATCTCACCTCCGTCTCCTGCCCGAGCGTGAGCTTCTGCGCCGCCGTCGACGACGCCGGCCATCTCCTCACCTCGACTGAACCGGGCGGCGGCGCCGCGAGCTGGACCGCGGCGCCCATCGACCCGGGCCGGGAACTGGTGGACATCTCCTGCCCCAGCGCTTCCTTCTGCGCCGCCGTCGACGACGCCGGTAACGCGCTCGTCTCCGACGAACCGACCGCAGGCGCGGCCGCCTGGGAATCCGCCCCGGTGCTGGAAAGCGGCGAATTGTGGGCGATCTCCTGCGCCAGCGCGTCGCTCTGCCTCGCGGTGCACAACGAGCCCGGGGTGGGCAACGGTCTGCTCGTCTCCAGCGACCCTCTGGCCGGTGCGAGTTCCTGGGAAGAGTCCGGGGTCGACCTTTCCAATGCCGCCTACGACGTCTCCTGCCCGAGCGAGACCTTCTGCGCGATCGCCTACTGGGAAGGCGTGCTCGTCTCCAACGATCCCACCGGCGGCGCCGGCGCCTGGCGCTCGTCCCAAGCGGGCGAATACGTGGACGGGATCTCCTGCCCGAGCGAAGGCTTCTGCGTCGGCGAGAGCTACGGAGGCGAGCTTGTCGTCTCCTCCGATCCTGCCGGCGAAGATCCGACCTGGACCGAATTCGACATCTCCCCCAACGCGGTGAACTTGCTGTCTGGCATCGACTGCACCAGCGAAGCCTTCTGCGCGATGGTCGACCATTGGGGATCCGTCTACACCTCGACCGAACCGGAAGCGGGTCCGCAGGCCTGGCGGCGGCTCCTCTCCGGTGAAGTGAAACCCTCGGTGGGCTCGCCCTCCTGCCCGACCGCGAGCTTTTGCGCCGTCGCCGGCACGCTGGGCCGCATCTACACCTCATCCGATCCGACCGATCCGGCCAGCTGGCAGGCCGCGACCCGTGACCGAAGGGGAAGTGTGGAGCGTCTCCTGCTCCGCTCCCGAGTGGTGCGTCGCCCTCGGAGATGGGCCGACTCTCCTCTACTCGGACGAACCGGGAGCGGGCGCTTCCGCCTGGAGCACCGTTAGCCGTCCGGCCGGAAGAAAGGTTTCCTGCCCGACTCCGGGCTTCTGCGCGATGCTCGCCGGAGAAGACGAAGTCCTGACCTCGAACGACCCGCTCGGGGGAGTCGAAACCTGGACCGCGACCGACCTCGAACTGCCGGACTGGCGCCTGGGTCCGAACCGGCTCACCCAGCTCTCCTGTCCCACTGTCGACCTCTGCGCCGTGGCGGGGGACGTGGGAACGGTCCTCGCCTCCAACGCACCGAACGGCGGTCGTGCCACCTGGGTCAAATCCTTCGTCGGCGCGAACGACCCGTACAGCGGCGGGGCTGGCCCCAGTGTCGACGGCTTGGACTGCACCGTCACCTCGTTCTGCGCAGCGACCACATGGGCGGGGACGGTGGCAACCACGAGCGACCCTCTGACCGGAAGCGCCAACTGGAATCTCTCCAAGGCGTCCGCCAGTTTCTTCATCGGCCCGATCTCCTGCGCGGACGAAGTGCCTCTTTGCGTGGCAATCGATCGCAATGGCTACGCGGTCACCTCGCGGGAGCCAGGCCAGCTCTCCTCAGCCTGGGGGACGAGGGAAAAGATCGACGGCGAAGAAGAGCTGAACGGCATCTCCTGCGCCTTCGAAGGCGCCCTCTGCGTCGCCAGCGATCAGGACGGCCGAATCGTCGTCGGTACTCCCGCCCCAAACGAAGAAGGCAGTTCAGGCGGAGGCGACCCAAGTCCGCCTCCGGTGCCTCCCAAGCACCACTGCAAACGCACGCACAAAGGGAAGCCGAAACGGATGGGGATCGCCCCCGCCCGCAAGGTCAGCAGCGGCGGTAGACGATCCAGGAGTCGTTGCGCGCGACCTCGCTGAAGCCCCTCGGCGGCGGCAGGTTGAACTTGGTCTTGTCGTTGGGGTCGAGGATGAAGTTGTGGATCACGAATCCGCTGGCGGGTGCGACGAAGTAGCCGCGCTCGGGGACGCCTTCCTCGCTGGCGCTGACGATCTGGGTCGGCTCGATTTCGAGGCCGAAGGCGAGGCGCGGGACGGCGCGGTGGTTAGGGACGGCAATCGGGCCGCAGAGCGGTTCGAAGGCGCCGGCGTCGACCAGGTCGGTGAGGTCGTTCTCGATCCGGCCCTGGTTGGTGAGGTCGGTGTTGACGGTGGAGTCGAGGCTCCACTGGTTCGGCAGCCAGATCACGAACATCAGCAGGACGACGCCGGCGAAGGCCTGCCAGCGGCGGCGCCAAGGGTGGCCGGGCTCGAGCAGGCGCCAGCCGAGCAGGCCGACGGCGACGAAGATCGAGAGGATCGCGCCGGCCAGCATCGTGTAGCGGGCGATGATCGCCAGCCCCGCCGCGGCGAGGAAGGCGAAGGCGGCGAGGGCCAGCACTGCGACGCCAATGCCGAGGGCGGAGCGGCGGCGCAGGAAGGCGAAGCCGAGCACCACTCCGCCGAGGGCGCCGATCATCCCTGGCCACTGCATCACTTCGCCGAGCGCCCGGGGACCGTAGAGGACGAGGTCGACCGGCCCCGTCTTCCGTTCCAGCGTTTCCACGGTTGCCTGCGTGCCGGTCAGCGAGTAGAGCGGTTCGCCGGTAGTGATCGCGTCGAACAGGATCCACAGCAGCGGCCCCGCCAAGGCGAGCAGGATCAAGCCCAGTGGGGGGACGGAGAATGCATCCCTCGCTCGGACAAGTGCCGGTCTCATTAGACCTGCACTTTGAGTATCCGCCCGCTCGAGGGATGCATTCTCCGTCCTCTCGGGCCGCTTCAGCTTTTCGGGATCGAACGAGAGCCAGAGCAGATAAGCAAGCGAGAAGCCCCAGGCCTCGGGGCGTAGGAGGCCGGCGGCGACGAGGAGGGCGAGGACGGGCCAGCCGGCACGGGGGCGCTTGGCCTCGATCGTCAGGGCGCCGAGGCAGAGAGCGACGAAGGGGAGGTCGACGTAGGCGCGGATGCCGTTGGAGAGGAAGGGGGCGCGGGTGAGGACGATCGCGGCGGCGACTATCCCGATCCAGCGGTCGAACCAGAGCGTGCCCAGTCGGTAGACGAGGTAGCCGCAGAGGGCGAGCGAGACGTAGGCGACGATCATCGTCACCGTGATCGCGCCGTTGCCGATCGGCGTCGTCACCAGCCCCAGCAGGTCGGCCAGCGGGTGCGGGGTCGGCGGCAGCGCGGCGCCGTAGTCGGGACTCATCCCGTGCGCCATTTCCCGCCCCCAGACCAGCGCGTAGATCGTGTCGTAGTTGGGGAAGCCGACCGGGAAGACGATCAGCAGCGCCGCCGAGATCGCGGCGACCCAGGCGGCGGGCGTCAGCCAGTTGCGGGCCCCCTTCGGCACGGGCGGCACGGTACTCGATGGGCGAGGCGGGTTTGTCTCCATATACGCG
>JBQCCT010000101.1:0-8169 GCA_051961955.1 Solirubrobacterales bacterium | reverse complement strand
CCCTGCTCGACCCGACCGCAGTGGTGGCGCGTAGCGCCCGGGTCGGGGAGGGCGCGGTCCTCAACGCCTGCGCCGTGATCGCGGGTGGCGCCGCGCTCGGCCGCTTGGTGCACGTCAACCGCAGCGCCTCCGTCGGCCACCACAACCGCGTCGAGGACTACGCCACGCTGGGCCCCGGCTGCGTCCTCGCCGGCAACGTGACGATCGGCCGCGGCGCCTTCGTCGGCGCCGGCGCCGTCTGCGCTCCCGAGGTCACGGTCGGGCCCGACGCGGTGGTGGGCGCCGGCGCCGTGGTCGTCCGCGACGTCCCGGCCGGCGCGGTGGTGGTCGGCAACCCGGCCAAGGCTGTCGCCGGCAAGGAGGGCGGCTACGGCGGCGTCACCGTGCCCGCGAGGGAGCGATGAGCCCAGTCCGCCCGCTCGCAGCGGTCCTGATCCCGACCCACGATCACGCCGCCACCCTCGACCTCGCGGTCCGCTCGGCGCTGGAGCAGACGGTCGCCGAGATCGAGGTGCTGATCGTCGGCGACGGGGTCGGCGATGACGTTCGCGAGGTCGCCTCCGGCCTCCTCCGCGACGACGAGCGGGTGC
Source organism: Solirubrobacterales bacterium (assembly GCA_051961955.1). Classification (GTDB taxonomy): domain Bacteria; phylum Actinomycetota; class Thermoleophilia; order Solirubrobacterales; family 70-9; genus VAYN01. Next base: position 7,579 of record JBQCCT010000101.1, on the reverse strand, counting down.
GGTTCCTCGATCTCCCCAAGGGCCCCAACCACGGCGAGGTCCATCGCGGGACCGCGATCGAGAGCACCGAGGCGGAGATCGTCTGTTACCTCTGCGACGACGACCTGCTCCTGCCCGAGCACGTCGAGTCGATGCGCGAGCTGCTGGGGGAGGCCGACCTCGCCCAGAGCCAGAACGGGCTCTTCGACCCCGACGGGACGTGGCATCATATTTTCGCCGACCTCTCCTCGCCCGCCTGCCGGGAGTGGGTGCTTCAGCCCGGCCAGAACGTCGTCGCCCTGACCGGGACCGCCCACACCGCCGCCGCCTACCATCGCCTTCCGCACGGCTGGCGGACGACTCCCGCAGGGCAGTGGCCCGACCACTACATGTGGCAGCAGTTCCTCGCCCAGCCCTGGGTGCGGGCGGCAACCGCCCCGCGGGTCACCGCGCTCCAGTTCCCCACCCACCTCGGCGGCAGGGAGGGGTGGCCGCCGGCGCAGCGCCGAGCCGAGCTGGAGGGGTGGCGGGAGATCCTGGACCGGCCGGAGGGACGGGCCTTGCTAGAGACGGCAGTCGGCGCGGCGCTCAGAGACCAGGCCACCGCCGAGTGGATGCGCCGCGAGGAGCTCGAAGCGGAGCTGGAGGCGACGAAGGCGCTGCGGACCCAAGCCGTCGCCGAGGCGGTCGAGCTGGCCGACCAGCTGCACGAAATTGAAGCGACCAGGACCTGGCGCCTCAGGACTCGGCTGCGCCGCATCCGCCCCCTGCGCGCCTTGCTGGCGCGCAGAAGGGCGTGGCAGTAGAAGCCGGCTATCCCTTGCAGGCGGCGTCCCAGGTCGTGCTGCAGGAGAGCTTGCCGTCCTCGATGTCGATCTTGACCATCGAGAAGCAGTTTTCGTTGCAGCCGAGTTCCGACGGTCCGATCAGCTCCGCGATGAACTCCGCCGGCGGTTCCGAGTAGTCGACTTTCAGCTGGAAGATGCCCGACATGCCGTCCGTCTTGAGGATCGGCGGGTTCTGATCCGAGCTGACGGTTCCGCTCCAGTCACCCTGGCGGAGGTGCGCCCTGAACACCGCCTTAGGCTTCGCTTCGCTCACCGCCTCCGACACGTACATGACGAACTGGGCACCGCCGCCGAGTTCGTCGGCGTTGCCGCCGAACTTCTCGAGCGTCTCCGTTGCATCTGACTCAGACATACCCCTACCTCCTCTTTGTGGGTGGCAGCGCGAGGACGCGCTGTGTACGCGCTCAAGCTATCTCATAAGTTCGGAAAATTCTTTTGTATATCCGAACGGGTTCGGACTCGAACCTAAGGCTGCTTCAACACCGAAAGGACGTTCCCCGACGGATCCCTGAACCAGGCGATGTCCGGTCCCAGCCCGCGCACGATGCCCTTCTCGTCGTGCTGGAAGTCCTCGTAGCGCTCGAACTCAACGCCGCGCTGCCTCAGCTCGTCTACCGCCGCGTCGATGTCGTCGACGGTGAAGTTGAGCATCGTGTAGCTGGCAGGAGCCATGTCGGCGCTGAGGTACATCAGCACGTCGTAGCCGTCGGCCAGTTTCAGCATCGCCACTCCGTGCTCCTCGTCCAGCACCTCGATGCTCAACCCGAGCGTCTCTTCGTAGAACTCCCGCGCCCGCTTCAGGTCGTTGACGGCGAACCCGCTGGTCGCTTTGCTGTCGCTCAGCATGCCCTCAATCCTCTCCCCTTCAGACTCAGTCGTCAAATGACGGCGGTCGGCGGGCGCGCTTGCGCTCGCCGGTGCGCCGCTTCTGCTCGAGCCGGCGCCGGCGCGAGGCTTTGGTCGGCCGAGTCGGCCGCCGCTTGCGCTGCACCCGCAGGCCGGCGGCGAGCTTCGCCGCCAGGCGCTCCAGCGCCAGCTCGCGGTTGCGCGCCTGGCCGCGCGCGTCCTGGGCGACCGCGGTGACGACCGGCCCGAGCCGCTCGCGCAGCCGCGCCCGCTGCCGCTCGTCCAGCGCCGCCGAGGCCTCTACGTCGAAGACGGCTTCGACCCGCGAGGCGGTGACGTTGGCGTGCTGGCCGCCGGGGCCGGAGGAGCGGCTGGTGCGCAGCTCGATCTCCGCCAGCGGCAGCGAGAGCCGCTCGTTGACTCTCAGCTCCTCGGCCACGGCGCCGACCTCTACCCGGCCAGCTGGGGGAGGTAACGCTCGAGGTGCTGGGCGATCGTCTGCCGCACCCAGCGCTGGGTCTCGGCATCGGCCATCCGGTAGCGGCCGAGCAGCATCTTCTGGTCGTCGAGCGGCAGGCCGGCGATTTCCCAGCGCACCGCGAGCCGCTCGAAGAGAACCTCGGAGCGACGGTGCCAGGCATCCTCCAGCGAGGCTGCCTCCCCTGCCGGCGGCTCGCCCACCTTGGCGATCGTCCCCGCGCTCAGCGTCTGACGCAAGGTGAGGACGTTGCCCTCCGGGTCTGTGTAGTCGACGGTCGGCGCCTTCTCGCGCCGCTGCCGCTGCTTCTTGCGCTTCGCCACGGCCGGATCTCTAGGCGAGGGAGTCGATCTTCTCGGCCAGCTCGAAGTCGTTGGAGGTGAGCCCGCCTTCGGAGTGGGTGGAGAGCGTCACCGTCACCGTGTCCCAGGAGATCGCCAGGTCGGGGTGGTGGTTCATCGCCTCCGCCGGCTCGACCAGGCTGCGGACGAACTCGACCGAGCCGACGAAGTCGTCGCGCCTGAACTCCTTCTCGATCGCCTCGCCCTTGCGCTCCCAGCCGGAGAGTCCCGCCAGCCGCTCCTGCACCTCTGCGTCACTTAACAGCGCCACACGCTTATGCTGGCAGGTGAACGATGGCGGTGCAAACCGAGCAAAAGCCGACTCTCTGGCAGATCGAGATCTCGCACTACAGCGAGAAGGTGCGCTGGGCGCTCGAGTACAAGGGCGTCGACCACGTTCGCCGCACGCCGCTGCCCGGTACGCATCTTCCGATCGCGCTGGCGATGACCCGCGGCGAGCGGATGACCTTCCCGGTAATGCAGATCGACGGCCGCACGGTCGGCGACTCAACCGCGATCATCGCCGCTCTGGAGGCGCGCTATCCGGAGCCGCCGCTGTACCCGATCGACGCCGAGGAGCGGGCCCGGGCGCTCGAGCTTGAGGACTACTTCGACGAGCAACTCGGTCCCTACACCCGCTTCCTCGTCTTCCACGAGCTGATCAACGAGCCGGAGCTGTTCGCCGAGATCGCCGCCGAGGCGGTGCCGGGCCCGCTCGGCAAGGTGAAGCCGGTGGTCGGCGCCTACGCCCGCGTCTACACCAGCCTGCGCTGGGGCGCCAACAGCTCCGCGGACGCGGAGCGCGCCCGCGCCGCCATCGTCGCTGCGATGGACCGTCTCGACGCCGAGCTGGAGCGCGGCGACGGCGAGTTCCTGGTCGGCAGTCGCCTTTCGGTCGCCGACCTCACCGCCGCCTCGCTCTTCTATCCGCTGGTAGCTCCGCCGGAGGGTCCCGTCTCGCCGGACCTGCCCCGGCCGCCGGCCTTCGACCGCTTCCGCGCCAGCCTCGAAGACCGCCGCGGGTTCCGCTGGGTCGAGGAGACCTTCCGTCGCCACCGTCACCGCTGAGGCCCGGCGAAGGGGCTGACAAAGAAGAACCGGCACCAGGCTTTCGCCCGGTGCCGGTCCAGGGAGGTGCGGTGGTTGGCTAGAGCGAAGCGACTGCGTTGAGACCCGCCTGCTGAACGACTTTGGGAAGCGGGGCGAAGTCGAGCGCCGCGCCGTATTTCTGGCCGATCGTCAGGCAGTATTTGGCGAACTGCTGCAGGAAGCCCTTCTGCGGGGCGTTGTGCGGCACGATCGCGTAGGTGAAGGTCGAGATCGGGTAGGCGATCTTGTCCTTCTTCGGGGGGTTGGTGATGCTGATCGTGTTGCTCGAGGGCAGGCTCTTCACCGACGAGGCGGCGCTCGAGATGTTGGGGATGTTTGGTAGCTCGTAGTTGCCCGCCTTGTTCTGGATCGCGGCCGCGTGGACGCCGGCGGCGATCAGGTAGAAGGCGGAGATGTAGCCGATCGCTCCCGGCGTTTTCACGACCGTTGCGGTGACGCCGGAGTTCCCTTTGGCGCCGATGCCGGCTTTGAAGCCGACGGTGGTCGCGTAGCCCACTTCGCTCTTCCAGGCGGGACTGATCTTCGAGAGGAAGTTGGTGAACGCGTAGGTGTCACCGGAGCCGTCGCTGCGGAAGACCGGGGTGATGGTCAGGCCCGGCAAGTGGGCTTTGGGGTTGATTTTCTTGATCTTCGGGTCGTTCCACTTGGTGATCTTTCCGAAGTAGATGCCGGCCAGAACCTTGCCGGTCAGGTTCAGTTTCTTGACGCCGGGGAGGTTGAAGCCGACGCCGGTTGCCGACAGAGCCCAGGGGATCTGCACACAGCTGTTGCAGGCACTCGCCTGTTCGGGGGTCAGCGGTGCGTCAGAGGCGCCGAAGTCGACGGTCCGCGCGGTGATCTGGGCGATCCCGGTACCGGAGCCGACGGCGGCGTACTTGACGGGGATGCCTTCTTTGATTTCGAAGTTGGCGATCCAGTTGTTCATCAGCGGGGCGACCAGGGTGGAGCCGGCGCCGGTGAGGCCGGCGGCGGACGCCGAAGCGGTCGAAACGGCTGCCGTACCTCCAACCGTTCCCGCCACCGCGATCAAGAGAGTAAGCAACCTAGTGCGGAGCAAGGTAATCCTTTCAACTCGTTTACGTAACTGAAACGGCTGGAAGGTTCGCGCCAACCGGGCAAGGGATTTGTGTCAATCCCGTGAAATTAGAGTGTGAAAAAGATGTAACAGGAATGTGAGTTGTAAAAACCGTGTGAAGCCGCACACCCTGGTCTACGCTGCCGCCCGATGACCACGGTTGCCTCCCCCGCGGCTCAGGCTGGCGGTCGCGGCACGCGGATCAGCCCGCTGCGCAAGCGCGCCGACCTGATCGGCGATCGCCTGCTGCTCGGGATCTGCCTGCTGGCGGCGCTGATCGCCGGCGCGACCATCTTCCTGGTCGGCTACCAGATCGTCCACGGCGCCTCGCCGGCGATCTCCAAATTCGGTCTCGGTTTCGTCACCAGCACGGAATGGCAGCCGAACTTCGGCGTCTTCGGTGCCGGCGTGCTGCTGTTCGGGACCGCCGTCACCTCGGCCTTCGCGCTCTTCTTGGGAGCTCCGATCGCGGTCTCCATCGGCCTCTTCCTCACCCTGCTGGCGCCGAAAGGGGTGCGCGGCGTCGTCGGCCCGCTCGTCGAGCTGCTGGCGGCGATTCCGAGCGTGATCCTCGGCTTCTGGGGGCTGCTCGTGCTGGCGCCTTTCGTGCAGTCGAAGGTCGAGCCGTTCCTGCACGGCACGCTCGGCTTCATCCCGATCTTCGGCTCGCCGCAGACGACCGGGCTCAGCCTCTTCACCGCCAGCCTGATCCTGACGATCATGGTGATCCCGATCATCGCCTCGATCTCCCGCGACCTCTTCCAGTCGGTGCCGCGGGAGCTCCAGGACGGCGCCGCCGCCCTCGGCGCCACCCGCTGGGAGGTGGTGCGGGGAATCGTCCTGCCCACCACCTCCTCGGGCGTGATCGCCGCCTGCATCCTCGGTCTCGGCCGCGCCCTCGGCGAGGCGATCGCGGTCTCGCAGGTGGTGGGCGCCGGCTTCGAGATCAAGGGCTCGTTGTTCGAAACCGGCAACACCCTCGCCGCGCAGATCGCGCTGCAGTTTCCCGGCGCGCTGACCGAGCTGCACAAAGCCTCGCTCTACTACTGCGGCGTGATCCTGCTGGTGATCGGGCTCGCCTCGAACCTGATCGCGCAGTGGATCGGCCGCCGCTTCAGCTACGCGGGGGCGGTGGCGCGATGAGTACCGCCTCGATTCCGGACCCGACGCCGCCGCTGACCCCGAGCGGGAACCTGCGGCGGCGGCAGCTGGTCAGCCGCGCGGCCGAGATCGCGGCGACGGGGGCGGCGGTGCTGGCGATCGCCGTCCTCGTCCTCGTCATCTACAGCGTCGTCGTCCGCGGGGCCAAGAAGATCAGCCTCGACTTCATCTTCACCGCGTACCCCACCGGCGTCGGCCCGATGCTGCTGGGGACGCTGGAGATCGCGCTGATCGCGACGCTGATGGCGATGCCGGTCGGGGTGCTGATCGCCCTCTTCCTCACCGAGTACAGCGGCGCCAAGGGCGCTCGCACGATGAAACTGGTCCTCGACCTGGTCAACGGCCTGCCCTCGATCATCCTCGGCCTCTTCGCGTTCATCGCGTTTGTCGAATTCAAGGGCCAGTCGGGCTTTGCGGGAGCGGTGGCGCTGGCGATCATCGAGCTGCCGCTGATCGCCCGCGGTTCGCAGGAGGTGCTGCTGCTGGTGCCGCAAAGCCTGCGCGAAGCCTCCGATGCCCTGGGTGTCGCCCGCTGGCGGTCGGTGCTGACGGTGGTCCTGCCGACCGCGCTCGGCGGGATCGTCACCTCGACGGTGCTGGCGGTCGCACGCGCCGCCGGGGAGACCGCGCCGCTGATCCTCACCAGCTCGAGCTTCGACGGCAAATCGTTCGTCCTGAATCCGTTCGAAGCGATGCCGAACGTCCCCACCTGGATCTACAAACTCTCCGAAGAAGGCAACCCCGAAGGCTTCAACGAAGCCTGGGGGATGTCGCTCCTGCTCGTCGCATTCATCCTCTTCGCGAGCCTCGGCGCCCGGGCGCTGCTGGCCCGCAGCAAACGAAAGCTGAGCTCATGAACTACCCAGACCAGAGCGTGCCCTCGCGGGTGCGGATCCAGACCGGGGCCACCGCGTTCCCGGCCGGCTCCACCGGCACCACCGTGCAGCCGTTGATCCGCCCGGAGCTCGTCTTCGACGCGCGCGGCGTCTCGATCTTCTACGGCGCCAAGCAGGCGCTGGCCGGCGTCACCCTCGGCATCCGCCGGGGTCAGATCACCGCCCTGATCGGCCCCTCCGGCTGCGGCAAGACGACCTTCCTGCGCAGCCTCAACCGGATGAACGACTCGGTCCCCGGCTTCCGCATCGACGGGCAGATCCTCTACCACGGGCACGACGTCTACGGCGGCAACGTCGACCAGGTCGAGGTGCGGCGGCGAATCGGGATGGTCTTCCAGAAACCGAACCCGTTCCCGAAGTCGATCTACGACAACGTCGCCTGGGCGCCGCGCAACCTCGGGCTGCGGCGCGGCCGCCGCTTGGCCTGCTCGCGCAGCACGTAGGCGACGTTGTCGAACACGCTCATCGGGAACGGGTTCGGCTGCTGGAAGACCATCGTCACCCGCCGCCGCAGAGAGGTCGGCTCGATCGTGCGGATGTCTGTGCCGTCGAGCCTGATCTGTCCGGTGAGCGTCGCGGTCCGAGTCAGCTCGGTGAGGCGGTTGAGGGACCGCAGCAGCGTCGTCTTGCCGCACCCGGAGGGGCCGATCAGCGCGAGCACCTCGCCCTGGCGGATGGGGAGGGAAACGGACTTCACGGCCGGCTTCCCGGCGTAGCTAACCGACAGGGCCTCGACCTTCATCCGGTCGATGGCGATCCCAGTCCGCGCCGGGCGCGCCGCCGCGGCGGCAAATGACGCGCTCGGCTTGTGACCGTTGCCGTTGTACGCGCGCGCAACGCTCCCT
>JBQCCT010000100.1:0-9695 GCA_051961955.1 Solirubrobacterales bacterium | reverse complement strand
GGTTGGCTGCAGCTGAGCGTTGAGGACGGGCGAGGCGTTGAGAACGGGGATGCCGGCGTGGAGCGATTCGGCGATCACCGGCGAGGTCTTGGCGAGGGCTTTGACCCCCGGCCGCAGGGCGGTGAAGAAGCGGCCGGTGTCGCGGAGGAAGGGCCGCACCGCCGGCAGGTCGGCGTTGGCGGTGTCCAGCGTCGGCGGGCTCTTCTCGATCGTTTCCTGGATGAAGGGGCGGGAGACGCGGGCGAAGGCGCCGAAGGTGCGGTCGAGGGCGACGAAGAGGCTGGCGTTCTGTTCGGCGACGGGGGCGACGGTGGCCGAGAGGGCCTCGAGCGAGCGCCAGAAGCCGGCGAAGTTGGTGCTGGGTTCGACGATGGTGTGAAGGAGCGGCTCGGCGTGGACGGCGGTTTCCTTGAGGGCGCCGATCGCTTCGTTCAGCTGCGGGCCGCGGCCGGCGAGGGCGTTGCCGAAGCCGGCGAGGTTCTGGCGGATCGCCTCGCGGGTACGCTTGTCGAACATGTCGAAGAACTGGTCGATGTCGACCGGTTCCGGCTTGGCGGCGGTGACCGGGATCGTTTCGCCGGCCTTGAAGCCCTTCCTGGAGTTGCCGGGGGTGACCTGGAGGAACTTGAGGCCGAGGGCCGACTTCGGCCGCACCGTGATCGTCGAGTCGACCGGCAGCGGTTCGGCGCTCTTGTCGAGGCTGAGCGAGAGTTCGGCCGCCACCTGGCCGTTTTCGAGGTGGACGGGGACGACCGACTTGACGACGCCGACGCGGACGCCGCCGATCCGCACCTCGTTGCCTTTGACCAGGGCGTCGGCGTTCGGGACCCGGGCCTTGAGGTTGTAGGTGGAGACGAAGGGGAGGCCGTTGTTGGCGTTGTAGGCGAGGAAGACGGCGACGATGACGACGAGCACGGTGACCGCGCCGACGATGATCGGGCTGCTGGCGACGCCGCTGAGTCCGCTGCGGTTCCTCATGGGCCGAGGAGGTAGTTGAGGAGGGGTTCGGTTCCCGCTCCGGTTTTCGAGGATTCGGAGATGCCGGCTTCGCCTTCGGGCTTGCCACCGGTGCTGCTGCCCTGGCCAACGCCGATCGCCGGGCCGAGTTCGGCGGCGGTGCCGCCGTTTTGTTCTTCTAGCTTGCCTTGGAGTAGGTGGAACAAAGAGGCGGTGCTCGTTTCGACCCCGGCCGCGGTGCCAGGACCGTGGAAGCGGGAGGCACAACCAAACGCGTTTTCTCCGCTTTTCTTGGCGGAATATTCAACGCATGCCGTCAGCGTCACCAGCGTCCGCCCGAAGTGCCCGTACTGGTCGAAGCCGTTGAACGCCCCGGCCGTGTTGTAGATCAGTTCGGTGAGTTTGTCCCAGCCGCCGGTCTGTTTGAGGTTGACGAACAGCCTCGCCAGTTCGGCGGTCGGCACGACGCCGGACTTGGCGAGGTCGCGCGCCTTCTTCACCACCGGGTCGGCTTCGGCGAAGATCGGGCCGGAGGCTTCGCCGGCGTTGCCTAGGCTCTTGATCGCCACCGTCAGCGCTTCGGAGAACGGCGTCAGCGTGCGGGTCGCGTCGGTCAGCGAGGGCGCCGCGGTGTTGAAGTCTTCGAAGACCGGCGTGCCGGCCTCGGAGAAGGACTTGAGGCTGACCATCGTCTTGCGGAATTCACGCAGGAAGGTGGGGAACTTCTGCAGCGCTTCTTCCAGTTCCGGTCCCTTTTCGGAGCTGGCTTCAGCCGCGGCTCCCGCGTTGGCGAGGAAGCCGGCGAAGTGGCTGCGCTCGCGCGAGAGCGGCCGCAGGATCGCCTCCGAATCGCTCGCCAGCTGGGCCAGCTGGTCGCGCTGGGCGGAGAGGATGCCGAAGACGCGGTCGACGTCGCGCAGGACCGGGTTGGCCCGCTTGACCAGGACCTTGATGTCTTCGCCGCGTCCGGCGAGGCCGCCGCCGAGTTCGTTGAGGATCAGCCGGAAGCGCTGCGCGTAGGGCAGGGTCTGGATGTCGTTGATCAGGTCCGGGTCGACGCTGGTGCTGTTGCTGCCGAGCGGCAGCAGGTACTCGCCGGCGCCGGGCTGGCCGCTGGGGATCTGTTTGAGCGGCGGTGGCGGTTCCTGGCCGGGCGCCCGCGGCAGGGTCGGCCGGCAGTCGACGAACTTCTCGCCGATCAGCGACTGCGGCCGGATCAGGCAGGTGGCGTCTTCGCGGAAGTCCTGGAAGCCGGGGTCGGTGATGTTCATGACGATGATCGCCTTGCCCGGCTTGGCGACCCCTTCGCCGTTCTTGTTGTAGGCGACGGTTTCTTCCGGCATCGAGACGCCGACCGATTCGATCGTGCCGACGTTGGCGCCGGCGATCCGCACCTGCTCGCCGCTGACCATGAAGGAGCCGTTCTCGAAGATCGCCCGCACCCGGTAGCCGCCGGATTCGCCGCCGCCGGCGAGCAGGATGACGACGAGGACGACCGCCCCGACCACCGCTGCTGCAAGTAGCGCTTTCCTGATCATGGTCCGGGGGGCACGTCGGCGGGGTTGCATTCGGACGGGCTGACGCTGCCGGGGCCGACGAAGGGGTTGGAGCCGTCGGCAGCGGGCTGGGTGGCGCCACCCGGGCAGCGGCGGCGCCCGTGGACGGATTCGAACGGGTCGTACTGTTCCGAGCGCGTGATCGGTTCCAGTTCGGTGGTGGCGGCGTTGTATTTGAAGAGGTTCTGGGTGGCGGTGGCGGCGCGCACGTAGTGGCCGTTGCCGTCGTAATAGCCGGCGACCTGGCCGAGCTTGCCGAGCGCGTTGAAGAAGTCCGGCGTGTAGGCGCGGATGAAGTTGAGGTTCGGCTGGAAGGCGCTGATCGCCGCTTCGGAATGGGGGAAGGCCCTCGAGGTCAGTCGCTGGACGGCCGGCAGCGTCGCCAGCAGATCGGCGGCGTCGTTGCCCGGGCCGGGCCGGTGGACGACCAGTTTCAGGTTGCGGGTGAAGGGGACGAGTTTCTGGAAGATGGGCCGCAGTTCGGCCAGGAACGGGGCCAGGTTCCTGGTCGCCGGCTTGGCGGTGTTGACCAGCGGTTCGAGATCGTCGAGGGCGGCGCGGAGGTTGACGAAGGTCGTGTTCGACTGCCGCAGCACCGGCGGCAGCTCGCGCAGGGTCTGGTCGAAGGCTTCGTTCTGGCTGGCGATCGATTCGAAGGCGGTGTTGGCGTTGGAGACCGCGCTCGAGAGCTGTTCGCCGCGGCCGGCGACGGCGCTGGTCAGCCGCGCCGAGCTGACGATGAAGCGCGAGAGCAGGTTCTGGTCGGCGTTGAGTTCGCGGGTGAAGGCGGTGACGCGGTTGAGCGCGGTGCCGAAGTACTTGTAGGAGTTGTTGGCGTTCTTGCCCTCGCCGGAGTAGATCGCGGCGTTGCCGCGGATGAAGTCGCCGAGCCCCTTGCGCACCGGCGGCGGGAAGGTGTTGAAGAACTGGTCGATGTCGACCGGGGTCGTGGTCGAGGAGAGGCCGAGTTCCGCCCCGTCTTCCAGCGCCGGGTTGCTGTTCGGCCCGGGGCTGATCGAGACGTAGTGGTTGGCGACGCCGGAGAGCGAGGTGGCGCGGATAACCGCGGTCGTGCCTTCGTGCAGTTCCTGTTCGACTTCAACCTTGACTTCGGCCAGGTTGTTGTCGGTGAGGCCGATGCTTTCGACCGTGCCGGCCGGGGAGCCGCCGATCAGGACCTGGTTGTCGGGGACGAGCTGGCCGGCGTTCTGGAAGATCAGCGTGTACTTGTGGCCGCCCCCGCCGGTGAAGAAGACGATCGCCAGGATGATCACCGCGGCCGCCAGGGCAGCGATCGTCGCAATGCGCGCTGGGGAAGTTCCCCGGCTCGTTGCCGGGCCACTCTCCTCGCCTAATGGTTTTGCAGACACGGATTGATGCGCGCTTTCGGGTTCCCCGGCCCCTCCGACCCGGTGGAACGGCTGCTGGATCGTATCCGAGGGGGTCCCCGCCAAGCCCCGAGTAAGCAGGGACTTAACTGGAAATCAACGCGATACTTTGGGCCCTGGAGATGGTTCAGGAAGAAGGGAAAGGCGCCGCCGAAACCAAACTTGAGGAGCAATTAATGCACAGACGTTCATTTCTAATCGTCGGGATCGTCGCCCTGGTGGCAGCGATCGCCGCCACCACCGCGATCGCCGGCCCGACTGTCAGCGCCCCCGACGGCAACACGCAGTCGATCGACGCGCAGATCCGCCCGAAGAAGCTCTCGAAAACGAAGCTGACGCCGGGGACGCTGCAGGTGAAGACGGTCACGACTTCGACCACCAACCCGGCGGGGGTCCCCAGCCCGGCGATCCACGCCACCATCGACTTCGACAAGAACGCGGCGCTCTACACCAAGGGCCTGCCGACCTGCAACCCCGCGAAGGTGCAGAACCAGTCGACCGAAAACGCCGAACGCGCCTGCGGTAGGGCGAAAATCGGCAGCGGCACGGCGATCGCCTACCTGCAGGCGGGGCAGGTCTACGAAGTCCACCAGACCGTGACCGCCTTCAACGGCGTGCCCAAAGGCGGCAAGCCGACGGTCATCCTGCACACCTACGGGACGACGCCGCTGCAGACCTCCCTGGTCCTGGTCGGCACCGTCACCAAATACAACAAGGAAGGCTACGGGCCGCGACTGGAACTGGAAATCCCGCTGATCGCGGGCGGCACCGGCGCCCTGAAGGAATTCGAGGTCAAGATCGACAAGAAGTGGACCTACAAGGGCGTCAGGCGTTCCTTCATCTCCGCCAAGTGCCCGAATTCGAAGAAGCTGAAGGCCCGCGGCAAATTCGACTACCGCGACGGCGAATCCCTAACCGCCTTCTCAAAGCAAACTTGCACGCAAGCGCGCTAGCCTTCTAAGAATCATCGGCCAAGAGGGGGATCGCGGAAACGCGGTCCCCCTTCTTTTTGGGCTAGGACCTCGCGGTAAACGAAGAGCCCTCCCAGACCGGCTATCGCAGCGAGCATCTTGGAAAGCTGGGTTCTTCGATCCACCGATTCGACATCGCATGAACGGGAACTTTGGCTACTAAACGCTGAATTTGGGGATTGCTTTGGCGAGGGGCTTGGGGAGCCACCAGATGCGGTCGCCGATGAGGAGCATCAGGGCGGGGAGGAGGACGATGCGGACGACGGTGGCGTCGAGGATGACGGCGACGGTAAGGCCGATGCCGAGCTGGCTGACGGTGGCGATCGAGGCGCCGGCGAAGGCGATGAAGACGGCCATCATGATCGCGGCGGCGCCGGTGATGACGCCGGCAGTGCGCTCGAGGCCGAAGTGGACCGCGGCGGCGTTGTCGCCGTGGGTGTCGTAGTGCTCACGCATCCGGCTGAGGAGGAAGACCGCGTAGTCGATCGAGAGGCCGAAGACGAGGCCGAAGATCATCGTCGCCCCAACCGCGTCGACGTAGTGGTGGCCGCCGAGCGGCCAGTCGGGCGGGACGTTGAAGAGGAGCGTGAGGACGCCGAAGGCGACGCCGACCGTGAGCAGGTTGAGCAGCACCGCGATCGCCGCCAGCAGCAGCGCCCGCAGCACGATCATCAGGACCAGGAAAGTGGCGAGGGTGATCGCGACGACGACCCAGGGGATGCGTTCGCGGGTGACATGGCTGTAGTCGTTGAGCAGGGCGGCGCCGCCGGCGACGCCGGTGGTGAGTTCCGCTTCTTCGCCCAGTTCGGCCGCGTCCGCGTTGAGCTTTTTATTGAGGCGGATCGAGCCGGGCGTGTTGAAGCTGTAATCGGAGACGACCAGCATCGTCGCCGCCTGGCCGCCGTTGCGCAGATCGATCGTTTCGCTGACCGCCTGGCGGGTCTTCGGCGGCGTGCCGTCGAGCGCCGAGAGGACGAAGTAGCCCGAGTTGAAGAGGCCGGGGCTCGATTCGGCGACGCGGGTGACCTGGTGGCGGATCCGAGTCTTGCCGGCGAGCACTTGCACGCTCGCCCGTTCCAGCCCGCTTTCCAGCGGCGCGCTTTCGCCCACCCCGCCGAGCAGCCCCGCCGCCAGCGCTTCGGCGCCGCCTTCGAGTTCGTCGAGGCCGCCGGCCAATGCCGCCGCCCCCCCGGCCAGTCGCGAAAGGCCGGCGCCGAGGCGCCGCGCTTCGCGGGCAAGGCGAGATGCGCCCGCGGAGAGTTTCTTGCTGCCGCGCAGCAGTTTTTCCAGCCCTTCGTTGAGCTTGCCGGCGCCGACGTACAGTTCCTTCGACTGGTTCTTGAAGGTGATCGACCAGAGGGTGATTTCCCTGACTTCGTGGTGGTCTTGGATCAGGCGTTCGTCAAGCGCCGTCAGTTCAGCCGGCAGGCCGGCGTAGTTTTCGGCGTAGGGGGCGCCGGTAACCGGGTCGGTGCCGCTGACCGCTGCCGATGCCTTGCGCACCGCTTCCAGCGCCGCCGCGTATTCGGGGTCGCTTTTGCCGACCGTCATCGCCTGCAGCCGCGCCAGCGCTTCTTTCAGCTGTTCGTCGGCGACGCCTGCCGGCGCGATCAGCTGCGGCAGTTTTTCGTTGGCGTCTTCGTTGAGGGACTTCTGGGTCGGGCGCGACCGATGTAGGAGGTTGAAGCGGATGTTGGCGGGAGTGTTCTGCAGCGCCAGTTTGATTTTCAGCGATCCCAATGACGCCGTTTCCAACGCTTCGGTCAGGCGTTTCGTCCCGGTAGCGAAGCGGTCAAGTGCGTGGATCGCGCGGCCACTGCCGCCGGTTGCCCGGCTCAGCCCGCGGGCGATCTTCATGGCCCCCTCGCCGGCGCGGTCGGCCCCGGTCGCCAGCAGGCCGGCGCCGTCGCTGGCTTCCGCGATCCCTTCCCGCAACTGCCCCACCCCGCCGGCGGCAACTGCGAGGCTGCGGCCGAGACGGCCGAGCCGCTTGACCGGACCGTAGTTGCCCTTCGAGGAGAGCACCGCGTTGCCGAGCTCCTGCAGGGGGGCGACGCGCTTGGCCGCTTTGCCCGGACCGATCACCGCCTGCACGCCCGGGGTCGCTGCCAGTTGTTTCTGGAAGTGGTCGATCGCGGCCATGCTCTTCCCGTCGGTGATCGGCCCTTCCTTGGCGACGGCGACGACCTGGAAGGGGGCGTCCCAGCCGGGACCGATCGCGCCGTCGATCAGTTCGGCTTCCTGGCGAGCGGGGTTGTCCTTGGAGAGCTGTTCGGGGCTGGGCGGCCCGGTCTTCAGCCCCAGCGCCGGCGCCGCCAGCAAGAGCAGCACGGCGCCGATCAACACCGCCGCCACCGCCGGTTTCTTCAGCGCCGAGCCGACGACGATCATCAGCCGCGAGCGGTCGCCCTTGGGGGCGCCGCCGATCCGCCAGAGGTTCACCCGCGGCCCGACCAGGGTGAGGATCGCCGGCCCGACGATGGTGGCGACGGAGATGCTCAGCACCACCACCATGCAGACCGTCCCCGCCAGCGAGGCCAGCAGCGACCCCGGCAGAATGAAGAGCGAGACGATCATCGAAAGCAGCAGCGTGCTGCCGGCGAACATCACGGTGCGGCCCGCATGACGGCGGGTGATCCGCGCCGCCTCGACCGGCTCCGCTCCCGCGGCCAGCTCCTCGCGGAAGCGAGAGACCATCAGCAGCGCGTAGTCGACCCCCAGCGCCAGGCCCATCATCGAGCAGACCGTGAGCGCGAAGGCGTCGATGTCGAACCAGCCGGTGAAGAAGTAAAGGATCCCGCGCGAGGCGACTACCGTCACCGTGCCGAAGGCGAGCGGGATCGCAGCGGCGATCGGCGATCGGAAGACGAGCAGGAGGATGATCAGCAGAAAGGGCAGGGCAATCAGCTCGCCGCGCTCACTCGCCTTCAAGTTGGCGTCTTGAATCGCCCGCGAGAGGCTGGCGTAGCCGGTCTGGTTCGCCCGCACCGGGTCATGGATCGTGCGCTCGAGAACGTCCTTGAGGTGGGGCACGGTGTCGTTGACCGCGGTCCGGGTGTCGACGTGGAAGTCGACGAGGATCAATGCCCGGTGCGGCGTCGGGCGCAGGCGCTGGACGGCGCCGTTGTCCCACGGCGAGAGGGTCGTCACCCGCGGATCCCGGCGCAGTTCCCGGATCAGTTCCGGCCCCTGGCGGTCGATCGCCGCCGCCGGGCCGCGGAGCAGGATCGCAAACGGCGCCGAGTCGCCAAAGTGTTCGCGCAGGAGGTCGGTGCCGCGGAGGGATTCGGTTCCGGGAATTTCGAGAGTGGTCGGGTCGAGACGGCTGTTGACGCCGGTTCCGATCACCCCGAGGACAAGCAGCAGGACCGCTGCAATCGCGAGCACGCTGCGCGGGTGACGCAGCAGGAAGGGCTGCTCGTGGCGCGGGCCTTTTCGGGGGGGCCGCCTCCATCCCCTGCCTATCCTGCTTCCCACGGCTTGGTAGTTTGGCGGTAGAGGCGTTACGGGAGGAGATTTAGTGCGGAAGATCTTGTTAAGAGTGCAAGTCCTTGCAGGGCTGGTGTTGCTGATCGGCGTCGGCTCGGCCGTGGCGATCAAGCTGGAAGCGGCGAACCTCGTGGTCACCACCGACGGCGGCTTCACGCCGACGACGCTGCCCAAGCACGGCTTCGCGCCGATCAAGCTGCACGGCTTCGGCAAAATCGCGACCAAAGACGGCTCGCCGCCGCCGATCTTGGAAACCCTGACGATCTGGTTCGACAAGCACGGCGCGGTCGAGACCCGCGGGCTGCCGAAGTGCACCCCGGGCAAGCTGGCGGCGACGACGACTGCTCAGGCCCGCAAGCTCTGCCCCGGCGCAATCGTCGGCAAGGGCTTCGGCAAGGCCGAGGTCATCTTCCCTGAACAGCCACCGATCATCGCCTCGAGCCCGCTCACCCTCTTCAACGCCGCGCCCAAACACGGAAACCCGGTGGTGCTCGTCCATGCCCACCTCACCGTCCCCGGTCCGACCACCTTCGTCGTCCCGGTCGAGATCCAGAAGGTCCACGACGGGCGCTACGGCTTCAAGACGGTTGGGAAAATCCCCAAGATCGCGGGAGGCTACGGGATCCCGCTCTACGGACGGCTGACTGTGGGGCGCACCTGGAAGTACAAGGGCAAGACGCTGAGCTTCGCGAATGCCGGCTGCCCCGACGGGCGCCTGCAGGCAAAAGGACAGTTCCGCTTCAAAGACGGCACCTTCTTGCAGGGCACTGTGTTTAAAACCTGCAAGGGGACCTGATTGAGAGCACCGTTCCGCAAAGCCGCCCTGCTCGCCGCCGTGCTGGCGACGAGCGTCTGCGCCACCGCCTATGCAGTTACGGCCGAAATCGGCCCGACCTTCGTCAGCGCCACCGCGACGATGAAGCCGCGTGTGCTGCCGAAGCGAGGCAACGCGCCGATTACCCTCACCAGCATCGTCCGGGTCGGAACCCGCGACGGCTCGACGCCGCCGACGCTGGAAAGGCTGCTCTTCCTCGTCGACAAACACGGGACTGTCGACACCAAGGGCCTGCCCGTATGCACGGTCGCGAAGCTGGAAGGGACGACCCCCTCGCAGGCGCGTAAGCGCTGCGCCGGCGCCATCGTCGGCAAGGGGACGGGTAAAGCGATAGTGACGATGCCCGGTAGCGCCCCGTTCACGATCAGCTCGCCGCTTTCCTTCTTCAACGGCCCGCCGAGCGGCGGTAAGCCGACCTTGCTTGCACACGCTTACGAGACGGTGCCCTCGCCGCAAGCTCTGGTTGTCCCGATCACGATCGAACGGATCGCCCACGGCC
>JBQCCT010000099.1:0-3564 GCA_051961955.1 Solirubrobacterales bacterium | reverse complement strand
CTCTCCACACGCGCCAGTAGGACGACCCAGGGTGCGTCAGCTGTTCAGGCTTCACCGAAACCGCAACAGACCGCGCATATCGCGGTTTCTCGCGGTTTCGCGGTGGAACGTCCGCCGGAGCTCTGTTGTGGAGGGGACCGGTACTCCTCCGCAGGAATGTTCGGCGACATGCAATCTGGTTATCTGCCCGCCATAGGCGGGCACCATCTCCGGGAGCTGGCCCGATAGGGCCGCGACAAATTCACGCGGAGAACGACCGGACCCCTTACCGAAAGCGGTCGGCCTGGGTCAGTAAGTGCCGCCGAGCTTGCGGTGGTCCCAGGTCGCGGTGCGCAGCGGCCGGAAGGAGATCGCCACCCGTTTCGGCGCCTGCGCTTCCAGCGCCGCTTTGGCGTCGCCCGAAACGGAGGAGATGCCCCCGGCGTAGCGGACCGTGAGCTCTTCGGCGAAGCCGAGCACGGTCTCGAAATCGCGGTGCAGCTCGGCTTCGGCCTCGATCATCACCCCGCGAAGCTCGCCGTACTCGTGGCCCGCCTCGACCAGCACCGTCGCCCGCGGGTCGCGTTCGAGGTTGCGGACCTTCTGCGATTTCGCATAGGTCCAGATCCAGAGGATCCCGTCGCGGGGGACGAACCAGAGCGGCATCGAGTGCGGCCAGCCGCGCGGGCCGAGGCTGGAGACGACCGCGATCCGCTCCGCGTCGAGCAGCTCCCGCACCTCCGCCTCGCTGAGCTTGATCTGGTCGCGCCGGCTCACGCCGGAGACCTTAGTGACTGGCTTAGTGGCGGCGGGCGATGCGAACGAAGGCGTGCCAGGCGGGCTTGGGTCGGAAGCGCTCGCCGCGGCGGAAGAGGCCGGAGGAGTCGCAGAAGCCGCAGGAGCCGGGCGCATCCTTCCAGGTGAACCAGTCGACCTGGCGCAGGTTGAGGCGGCCGCGGTTGGCGAGCAGGTAGCGGTAGGCGGAAGTCAGTTCGCGCGCCTGGCCGTGCAGGCCGACCTCGAAGGCGACGACCCGCGGGTCGTACTGCGAGCCCCAGCCGACCTCGCTCAGATAGAGGCCGGCGCGCGCGTCGCCGTGGCGGACGGCGACGTTGCGCACGCCTTCGACGAGGTTGCGCAGGACCCCGGTGTTGGCGGCATAGGGGTGAAGGGCGATCGCGTCGAAGCTGGCCTTGGCGCCGCCGACGCGGTAGAGACGGTCGAGAAAGTCGACCGCGTCCATCGCCTGTGGCAGCCGCTGCTTGGGGTTGCCGAAGAGGCCACCGAGGACGATTTCGGCGCGTGGATCGGCCTGATTGGCCGCCCGGCGGCTGAGCTTCAGCAGCCGGGCGTAACGGCCTGGCGAGACCGGCTGGGCGAAGTAGAAGAAGTTCTCCTCGTTCCAGATCTGCCAGGCGCGGATCGGGAGCCTCGGCAGCGGCCGGACAGAGCCGGGGCCATGTTCGAGCCAGAAGCTGCCGTAGCGGCCATAGCGTGCGACTGCGGCGGTGACGAATTCGCTCCAAGCGCGGCGCTGACGCGCACTGTCAACCGGCAGCGAACGCGAGTCATGGGCGAGCCAGTGCGGCGTCGAGATCAGAAAGGGCAGGACTTCGAGGTGTTCTTCGGCGGCAAGCGCAACCGCTTCGTCGGTCTGCCCCCAGTTGTAGCCGCCGCCCGCCGTCGGCTGGATGGTGGCCCAGGAGAAAGTCATCCGGATCGTATCCATGCCCCCCGCGCGCATCCGCGCCACGTCGCGCGGCCCGAGCGGCGTCTGCGGAACGATCCCGAAGAAGCCGCGCGGTAGCGCCTGCGCAGTCGTGGGCAACAGACAAGTAGCGATTAAGCAGAAAACGGCAACTGCGGTGGCGCGTCGCATCCCTGTCCAAACCCTCATTCACCATCCAAGTTGCCCAGTTGCGTCTGCATTCACACATGAGAGGATCGCCCGATGAAGATCGCGATTCTCATCTTTGACGGCCTCACCGCGCTCGATGCGATCGGCCCTTACGAGGTGCTGCGCTCGGTGCCGGGCTGGGAGGTCGAATTTGTCGCCAAAGAGGCGGGCGAAGTCAGGACCGACAGCGGCTTCCTCGGGCTCAGCGCCGACAAGGCGATCGCCGAGGTGACCGATCCCGACATCGTCCTCGTCCCAGGCGGCAAGGGGAACCGTCCGCTGCTGGAGGACGAGAAGGTCCTTTCCTGGCTGCGCCGGGTCGACGCGGGGCCCACCTGGACGACCTCCGTCTGCACCGGCTCGCTCGTCCTCGGCGCCGCCGGCCTCCTCGACGGCCGCCGCGCCACCTGTCACTGGCTCTTCCTCGACCGCCTGCGCCAGTACGGCGCCGACCCGGTCGGCGGCCGCTACGTCGAAGACGGCAGGACGATCACCGCCGCCGGCGTCTCCGCCGGCATCGACATGGCCCTCCACCTGGTCAGCCGCGAGGCCGGCCCCGAGCTGGCCCAAGCGATCCAGCTCGGCATCGAGTACGACCCCCAACCCCCCTTCGACGCCGGCTCCCCCGACAAAGCCCCGGCCTCCATAGTCGAAGCCGTAACCGCCGTCTCCGCCGACGAAGTCTGAGGGCTACAGAGCAGGTACCAGCTCCAGCTCCGACCAGGGGCCCTCGCCGCACATCGGCTGGGTGCGGCCCTCCAGCCAGTCGACCTGGAGGTCGTCGTAGTGGGGGCTGGCGGGATGGCCGGACTGGCCGGTGAAGGTCTGCCAGCGGGAGCGGTCGGGGTCGGTCGGGTCGGCGACCATGCGCCAGCTCGGGGCCCAGACGGCGTTGTAGGGATCGTTGGGGTCGTAGGCGATCTGGCTGATGGTCTCTTGGGCGCCACCGGCGCGGAGGCGGCGGTTGAGCAGGCGGTCGAAGAGGCCATTAGCGTCGCCGAGCGGGTGCGGGAACTTCATCTCGTGGACGCGGCCCCAGCGCCAGGCCCCGGGGTCGGGGCCGAAGCGGTCGCTGAGGTCATCGAGCGCACCGGCCAGCGCCTCCAGCACGAGCTCGCCCCAGGGGCGGCCGATCAGCCCCTCGTCAGCTTCCTCCCAAAGCGACATCAGGTGCGCGTGCCAGCGCCAGGGCGAGGTGCTGTGCGCGGTGAAGCCGTTGTCGTTGCGGTCGAGCCAGCGCTCGCAGAGGTCGCGGTCGCCGATCGCGCAGCGGACCACCTCGCGCGCCAGCCGCAGCAGGAAGGCCTGGTAGATGGTGCCGGCGACGGTCTCGCGGTCGAGCCGGCCGTCCCAGCTGCGCAGCCGCTCGATCGCGCTGCGCTCGCGCTGGCCGCGCGGGTGCAGGCGCGAGAGCCGCCGCGCCGCCTCCAGCCCGGGCAGCGAGAGAGTGTCGGACTGCATCGCCTCGAAGCTCTCGAGGTCGTGCTCGTCGCCGGCCCGCAGCAGCTGCTCGATGCGGGCCGCGCGGAAGCCGTCGAGCCACTCGCTGGTGATGTGGTGTGGGTAGGAGTCGCCGACGATGCGGTTGTTGGCCGTGACTAGGAAGCCGCTCTCGGGGTCGATCGTCTCCGGCAGCTCCTCGTAGGGGATCGTCCCCTCCCACTCGTACTCGCCGCTCCAGCCCGGCT
>JBQCCT010000098.1:0-2976 GCA_051961955.1 Solirubrobacterales bacterium | reverse complement strand
CCCACTTAGGCGGCGGGGGTGGGGGGGGGGGGGCGTCTCGCCCCCCCCCCCCGCCCCGGGGGGGGGGGGGGTTCCTGTGGGGGCCCCTTCGCCACAAACCCCCCCCCACGCCGTGCTCTCGAACAATGCGGGGTGAGGTCGCGGAAGTTCTCGATTAGGCGCTTGCCGTGCTCGGTGGCGATCGACTCGGGGTGGAACTGGACGGCCCATTGGGGGCGGGAGCGGTGTTCGATCGCCATCGGAATGCCGTCGCTGGTCGCGATCTCGCGTAGCGTTTTCGGCAGGGGCTGGGCTAGGCCGAGGGAGTGGTAGCGGACCGCTTGGAAGGGGCTGGGGATGCCGGCGAAGAGGGGTGAGCCGTCGTGGTGGACGGCGGAGAGGCGGCCATGCATCGGCTGAGGGACTCGCTCAACCCTCCCCCCCTCCACCCAGCCGATCCCCTGCAGGCCGAGACAGACGCCGAGCAACGGCGCTTCGCAGGAGCGAATCACCTCGGCGCAGACGCCGAAGTCGGCCGCGACATCGGGACCTCCGGGACCCGGGGAGATGACGACGTTGTCGAAGTCGAGCCGCCCCAACTGCTCCCAGCTCGCCTCGTCGTTGCGGACCACAATCGGCTCCGCGCCGTTCGCCTCCGCCAGTAGTTGGAAGAGGTTGTAGGTGAACGAGTCGTGGTTGTCGATCAGAAGCGTTCGCATCGACTGGGCGGGGCGTGTCGACTTTTGCCGCCATATGGACGCATAAAGCGACACGCCGCTGCCTCGGTGGGCAAGATATCCCGCCAGTGGCCGATCTATGGCAGCCCGACCGCAGCCGCGGCGTCTTCGAGACGCTGCTCGTTGTCGTGGGGGAGCCCGTCGAGCTGGAGGCGCATCTGCTGCGAATGCAGCGGAGTCTCAACGAGCTCTATGGGCCGGAGCTGCCAAGTAGAGCGGGTGAGCAGGTGAGGGCGGCCGCCGCGGAGTTCGGGCTCGGGCGGCTGCGCTTGACAGCTACGCCGCATCCCAGTGGCGGCGCCCAGGCCGCATCGACGGTCGCGCTCGCGATCGACGCCGACGAAATCGATCCGAAGGTCGTCTTTCCCGCCCGCGGAATCCGCCTCCTTACCCAGCCTCTTTCCGGAGGACTGGGTGCGCACAAGCTCGTCGACCGCCCCAAGCAGATCGATCGCCCCGCTCCCGGTGAGCCCGGCGCGCTGATCGTCGATGAGGGCGAGGTGCTGGAGGCGGGCTGGGCCAACGTCTTCGCCGTCCGCGGCGGCACTCTCTTCACACCCCCTCTAGACGGCCGCATCCTCCCCGGAGCGACGCGGGCGGCGCTGGTCGCGCTCGCTGCAGAGGCCGGAATCGAGGCCACGGAGTGCTCGCTGCGAAGCGAGGATCTCCTCACCGCCGACGAGACCTTCCTCACCGGCTCGATCCGTGGCATCGAGCCTGCCCTGGAACTGGACGGGCAGCCGCTAAGCGGCTGCGGCCTGATCAGTAATCGCCTCGCCGCCGCCCTGCGCCGACGCTGGCGCCTGACGGATGCGCCCCAAGAGTCCGCAGACGAGCCGAAACTCGGTCAGCTCGCTCCGTAAAGCTGCGGAAACGCGCCTCGAACCGCGGAGGCGGCGCGGGCTTCTCAGCTGACGACTCGTGCTCGGTGGAAGAGGTCTCCCCCTCGACATCCCTGCCGGCGGGTGGCGCGGATTTGGGGGACGGCCCCGATAGGGGCGGTGGCACCAAATCGGCGACAGGACCCACCGGCCCGGCGACGTTGGAATCGGGCCTCTCGGCCACCGCCGCAGCCGCAGCCGCACTCTTCTCCGCCGCCTCCGCCGCCCGCCGCGCCTGCTTCGCCGCGTCGAGCGCCATCTCGCCGACTTCGCGCACGCCCTCCTCGGAAGCGCGCGCGATCACCAGTGCCTCGTCGATCCTCGCTTCGAGCTGGCCGACGGTCGGCACCGCCCCGCTGGGGACGACCCAGTCCTGCGTGCTGTCGCGTTCAGATCCCTCGATAGCGGGCAATTTAGGCGTGAGAGAGGCGGCAAACTCGCGCTCTCACTAGATTTACGCGCGGCCCTCCCCCGACACGACCGCTAGGAGCACCTTGAGACACCCACGCGAGTTCTTCCTTCCGCAGGCGATCGGCGCCCCGGAGCCCCTCCGCGAGATCCCCGTCAAGCCCTCGCGGATGATCCACTTCCTCGACTTCTCGAACGAGAAGATGGTCGCCAAGGCGGGCGCCATCGCAGAAACCACGGACATCCTCCTCGGCAACCTCGAGGACGCCGTCCCGGTCGACCGCAAGGAGGCCGCTCGCGCCGGCCTGATCCGCGCCGCCAAGGAGACCGACTTCGGCCAGACCTCGCTCTGGACCCGGGTCAACGCGCTGGAGAGCCCCTGGGTGCTCGACGACTTCACCCAGCTCGTCACCGAGATCGGCGAGCAGCTCGAGGTGATCATGGTGCCGAAGGTCGAGGGCGCCCACGACATCCACTACGTCGACCGCCTGCTCGCGCAGCTGGAGGCGAAGGCCGGATTGTCGCGGCCGATCCTCGTCCACGCGATCCTCGAGACCCCGCAGGGCGTGGTCAACCTGGAGGAGATCGCCAACGCCAGCCCGCGCATGCAGGGGATGAGCTTCGGCCCGGCCGACCTGGCGGCGGCGCGGCGGATGAAGACGACCCGCGTCGGCGGCGGCCACCCCGGCTACCGGGTGATGGAGGACCCCACGGACCCGGAGAACCCCGAGGCCGACCGCGTCAGCGCCCAGCAGGACCTCTGGCACTACTCGATCGCCCGCATGGTCGACGCCTGCACCTCCGCCGGCATCCTCCCCTTCTACGGGCCGTTCGGCGACATCAAGGACACCGCCGGCTGCGAGACCCAGTTCCGCGCCGCCTTCCTGATGGGCTGCGTCGGCGCCTGGTCGCTGCACCCGGTCCAGATCGGGATCGCGAAGAAGGTCTTCAGCCCGCCACCGGACGAGGTC
>JBQCCT010000097.1:0-3798 GCA_051961955.1 Solirubrobacterales bacterium | reverse complement strand
AAATAGTGCTTTTCCGCATCAGCAAGCCGATTTCCGACCCCTTTAGGAGGGATTAGTCCTTGGTCGGGCTCCAGATCTCCGTTGGCGTCGTTTTCTGCGCGCGAATTGCGAGCGCGGGCATCGTAGGGGGAGTCGCCTGGTACCGGAACCGGGCCTCGATCCCCTTCTGGTACCTGCTGCGGGCGGCCCAGGTTTCAGTCTTCATCCAGGCCCTCCTCGGCGGCCTCCTCGTAATGACCAACCACGAAGCGAAGGAAGGCCTCCACTACCTCTACGGCATCCTCCCCCTAGTCGTCTCCTTCATCGCCGAGGGCGCCCGCGCCGACGCCGCCCACCGCGAGGTAGGCGAGCTCGACTACGAGAACCTCCCCCAAGCCGACCAAGAAGCCCTGGCCCTGGCCATCGTCCGTCGCGAGATGGGCATCATGGCCGTCAGCTGCGGCGTCATCTTCTTCTTGGCGTTACGCGCCGCGGGCACGAGCGGGCTGTAGTCAGTGGAGATGAAGAAGAACGAGCCGAAGCTCGCAGACGTGCGGGCGCCTTGGGATGACCCGAATTTGGGGAGTGCGTCAGCTCCTAAAGCCGAGGAACCTGTGGAGGACGATCGTCTACGACCGCAGGTACAAGGGGTCCTGGGCGCCGGCCTCGATGGACACGTGGAGGTATAGGCGGCTCCTCAAGGACCTCGATGAAGTCTGCCTGCGAAGTCTGAAGTCGCACGGAGCCTTGACGGCAAAGGAGTTGGCGGATTGGCTCAACCGGCAGAAGCTGCTGCGGACGAGGCCCGAGCGAACGGGGATACACCGAATCTCGGTTGCGACTGCCCACGACTGGATTAGCCTGGCCTGCCGGCGCGGCTATGTCGTTGCCTGGGACGGTGAAAGCAGCCATTGGGGCCTGACTGAGCAAGGGCGTGAAGCCGTCCACTCCGGACTAGTGGGGTTGATCAGGCAATTCCCCTATCGGTCACTCCTGGTAGGAAGCGCGGGGCTCCTCGGGGTGCTCGGCTCATTCCTCGACTGGCTTTCAGTCCACCAGGCCGTAATCGCGTGGATCGTCATTGCCGTGATGGTCGCTCTCCCCGTAGGAGCGATGAACTTCTTCTTCAACCGCTCCGAAAGGCGCGCAAATCCCGGCATCGCCGTTGTCGCGATCGAGACCCTGCGGAGCGCCGGGAAGCCGATCCCATCCTTGCGCACCGGCTAAGGAAAACGAACCGGCAATAAGCACCCCTATAGGGGCCAAAATTGCCGGCTCGTTCAGTCGAGGCGGAAGGCGGGGTGGTCGGGGGCGATGCGGCGGAGCTCTGCGTCGGATGAGTCGGGGCCGACGCCGCCGAAGAAGGCGCCGACCTCCCACTTCCACTTTTCGAGGTAGGCGCCGAGGAGGGGGACGCGCTCGTCCTCGGGCACCTCTTTGGCGGTGAACTCCTCGGTCCGGCGGCCGAGGACGAGGCGGCCGCCGCCGCTGGCGCGCATGTTGCGGACCCACTGGGTGTTGCCGCGTGGGGCGACCAGGTAGCGGGCACCCTCGAATTCGAGCAGGTTGACCGGCGTCCGCCGCCACTCGCCGCTCTTGCGGCCCTTCACTTCGAGCACCCGCGAGCCGGCGACGCTGAGGCCGAGCCTGGTCGCGAGGGCGACGAGCCGGTTGAAGACGTGCTTCGTGAACCAGCCCGGCTCTTGAAATTGAGGCTGATCGCTCACGGCGTCATTCTCGCACTAGCTCTCGTTAAAGTGAGCCTGCGATCCGACGCCTATGGGGTGCTCGATCGCAGGCTCGTCAGTTGACGAGGCGCTCAATCACGGCGCTCGAGGGCCAGAGCTTCTCGCAGCTCCTCGACGAGCGCCCAGAGCTCGCGTTTGTCGAAGCGCACCTGGTCGGTCAGGGGCACCGGCTTGGCGTTGAGGACGAACTTTTCGATCGCCTCGACAGCTTCGTCGGTCCGCGCCCGTCCGCGATTGACGATTCCCATGCCCTCATATCGGCCTCGGCGGGAAGTCTTTGAGGAGCCTCGCCACGCGAGGCGGCAATTTTGGCCCTTACAGGGCTCCTTTTGCCGGCTCGATGTGATTCGCGTTAGTCCAGCGGACGGTACTCGCCGCCGTGGAAGACGAGGGGGTCGCCTTCGCGGGCTGTGAGGGCTCGCACTTCGCCGGTGACGATTACGTGGTCGCCGGCGGCGAGGACGTCGCGGAGGTCGCAGGCGATGAAGATGAGGGCGTCGTCGATGGCGGGGATGCCGTCGCGATCGCTCCAGGGGACGCCGGACCACTTCTCGGCGACCGGGGCCTTGGTGGCGAAGGCGCGGGCGATCGGCTCCTGGCCGGCGTGGAGGACGCTGATGCCGAAGCTGTCGGCCGCCTGGACGGCGAGCAGGGTGCGGGAGCCGCGGTCGAGGCAGGCCAGCATCATCATCGGCTCGATCGAGAGGGAGGAGACGGCGTTGGCGGTCGCCCCGGCCGGTCCGTCGGGCCCGCCGGCGGTGACGACCGTGACGCCCGTGGGCAGCCCCGACATGGCGGCGCGGAAGCTGGCTGGATCGGGCGGAGGCATCGTCACGGAGCGGATCGGCGTGGCGCGGCCACTAACAATATGATGCGCGCCGCATGCGCCTCGCGCTGATCATCGCCGCCCTCGTCGCCGCCCTCGGCCTCTCGGCCTGTGGCGGCTCCTTCGGCCAGGAAGGGATCGCCCTCTCCAAGACCGACCCCAACTACGAAGGCGCCGAGCTCTTCGCCACCCACTGCTCCGGCTGCCACACGCTGAGCGCCGCCGGCACCCAGGGCAGCGGCAACCGCGGCGAGCGGACGCAGGGTCCTAACCTCAATGGGCGAACCGAGACGTATGAAACTGCGCTCTTCGCGATCCAGAACGGTGGCTTCTCCGGCGCGATCATGCCGCAGAACATCGTCGTCGGCGAAGAAGCGAAAGCGGTCGCCAAATTCGTCGCCAAGTACGCAGGCGAAGACGCGGAAACCTCGCCGCGCCCCGGCCAGACCTCTCCCTGAGCGGAGGCGACCATGCTTGACCTGAAGGCGATCCGCTCAGAACCCGAGCGGTTCAAGGCCGCGCTCGCGCGCCGCGGCGCCGCCGAGCAGGTCGACGAGCTGCTCGCCCTTGACGCTCGCCGCCGCCAGCTGCTGCCCGAGGTGGAGAACGCCCAGGCCGAGCGCAAGACGCTCTCGAAGCAGATCGGCGAGGCAAAACAGGGCGGGGAGGAGTCAAGGGCCGAGGAGCTGATGGCGACCGTGCAGGGGCTGAAGGAGACGATTGAGTCCGGCAAAGAGGAGATAGAGGGGGTCGAGGCCAAGCTCGACGAGCTGGCGCTGACCCTGCCCAATCTCCCCGACCCCGACGTGCCGGCGGGGGAGACCGAGGAGGACGCGGTGGTCGTCCGCGAAGTCGGCGACCCGCCCAGCTTCGACTTCGAGCCGCGCGACCACCTCGAGATCGGCGCCGAGCTCGGCCTGATCGACATGGAGGCGGGTGCCCGCCTCTCCGGCTCGCGCTTCGCCTACCTCAAGGGCGACCTGGTGCTGCTCGAGCTGGCGCTGGTCCGCTTCGCGATCGAGACGGTCCGCGCCGAGGGCCACGAGCCGGTGGTCCCACCGGTGCTGGTCCGCGAGGAGGCGCTGGAGGGGACCGGCTTCCTCCCCGGCGACCGCGACCAGATCTACGAGATCCCCAAGGACGAGCTCTTCCTCACCGGCACCTCGGAGGTCGCCCTCGCCGGCCTCCACGCCGACCAGATCCTCGACGCTGAGGCGTTGCCGCTGCGCTACTGCGCCTTCTCCA
>JBQCCT010000096.1:0-2827 GCA_051961955.1 Solirubrobacterales bacterium | reverse complement strand
ATGAAGCGGTTGACCTCGCGGCGCCAGAGCGTCGCCAGGCGGATCTGCGCGGTGCTCACGCCTCCACCTCCGGCGCCGTTTCGATGTGCGAGCGGGAGAGCTCTTTGCGGCCGACCAGGGCGAGGTAGGCGTCCTCGAGGTTCGGCACGTCGAAGCGGTCGGCCAGCGCCTCGCTCGTCCCCTCGGCGACGATCTGCCCTTCGGCGATGAAGGCGATCCGGTCGCAGAGCTGCTCCGCCTCCTCCAGGTAGTGCGTGGTGAGGAGGATCGTCGTCCCCTCCTGGTTGATTTTCTGGACGTAGTGCCAGAGCTCGAGGCGGAGCTCGACGTCGACCCCGGCGGTCGGCTCGTCGAGGATCAGCAGGCGGGGATGGTGCATCATCGCCCGGGCCAGGATCAGCCGCCGTTTCATCCCGCCGGAGAGGGTGCGGGTGCGCTCGTCGCGCTTCTCGGTCAGCGAGAAGGTCTCCAGCAGCTCCTTGGTGCGCTCGCGGCGCTCCTTGCGTGGCATCCCGAAGTAGCCGGCGTGGTAGTCGAGCGTCTCCTCGACGGTGAGGAACCAGTCGATGTTCGCCTCTTGGGGCGCCAGCCCGACCGCCTGCCGCG
The DNA here is from genome assembly GCA_051961955.1 of Solirubrobacterales bacterium. Taxonomy (GTDB): domain Bacteria; phylum Actinomycetota; class Thermoleophilia; order Solirubrobacterales; family 70-9; genus VAYN01. Next base: position 2,221 of record JBQCCT010000096.1, on the reverse strand, counting down.
CGTCCGCGTAGTGCTCGATCGCATCGTGGCCGAAGACCTCGATCGAGCCGCCGGTCGGCTGCGCCAGCCCGGTCGTGCAGTGGATCAGCGTCGACTTGCCGGCGCCGTTTGGGCCGAGCAGTCCGAAGAAGTCGCCCTCCTCGATCTCCAGCGAAACCCCGCGCAGCGCCTCCACCCCGTTCGGGTAGCGCTTCTGCAAGTCGTCGATCGCAAGGGCCTTCATGCGGGCCCCACACTAGCCAGCACGCGGCCTCGGGCAACGATCACCCGGGTGGAGCGCAACCGATCCGCACCACAACGGCTATTCGAGGGCCGCAAACGACGGCGCCACAAGTTCGCCAGAAATCGATTCCAACTGCCCAGATCGCACTGCAGGACTCTCGAAAGCTTTGTGAAGGGTCGCGGTGTTCGAGCGCCAACACGGCATCGAGTAGGTCCGTAGTTCCCGGACATAGCCAGGTGACGTAGTAGCGAGGCCCCCAACCAAAGTCGAAGTTTCATCGGTCCAGTAGTACTCACCCGGGACCGGCAACTCCGGCAGGGAGATCTGAATGCGCCCCACTGGCAAAGTCGCCCGGGGAGCGTCATCGCGCAGAGCGATTCCCAGCTCGAATAGGTAAAGAGATCCCGTACGGACACCGGCCGTGTCGGCGCTTAAGGAGATCGCAAAGCGGTCGGCTTCGTCTGGACCAATCTGCTGATGAAGGCGGTGTTCAACGGTGAATCCTGGCCTTGCGGTAACAGGCAAAGCGACTCCATACGTATGAGATAGGGGGAGATCGTCCTGCGAGGCGCAGCGGCGCAACTCATACACCCGACGAATTTTGATCCTGGCGCGGTCGATGATGACACGGCGAGCTCCCAGATTGTGGAGGGTGATCTCCACGTGGGGTCGAGGCTGCCCAGGCCCCCTTTCGCTGTCACGGACATATAGATCTACAAGCGATAGACCTGCCGAGTCGTTTGCAGTTCCGCGCGTCGACACCGAGGAGTTGCCCTTCGAGCCTCCTCCGAGTGCGACGATCGCCACTATCACCGAGGCGACCCCGACCATCAGACCGCCAATATCCACCCAGGTAGGACGCGATCGTTTGGCTTGATCGGAGTGTTTCATCTGTCGGCTCCGGCCTTTGTTTGGCTGCCTCGGGCCCACCCGGCCACGGTACAGGTGACAGAATTACCGGCACTCGAAAGAGTCTCATGAGCTGGCCGCCTAAGCTGTCGTCGTGCCCGCGCCGCTGCTTGCCGTCGATGCCCCCTCGATGCTGTTCCGCGCCTTCTATGCGCTGCCAAAGACGATCGTCGGGCCGGACGGGCGGCCGGTGAACGCGCTGCTGGGGGCAGCGAACCTGGTCCTGCGCGAGGTCGAGCTGCATGAGCCGCGGGCAGTGGTGCTCTGTTTCGGGCCGGACGCGGCGGCCTACCGGACCGCGCTCTACCCCGCCTACCACGACGAGCGCGAGGAGGCGATGCCCGACGAGCTGCCGCACCAGTTCGCCGACGCGCCCGCCTTCTTCGAGGCCTTCGGCTGGACGGTGGCGACAGGCGATGAACTGGAGGCCGACGACCTGCTCGGGACCTACGCGAAGCTGGAGGCCGAGGCCGGCGGCCGGTCGCTGCTCCTGACCGGCGACCGCGACATGTACCAGTGCGCGAGCGAGAGCACGACGGTCCTCTACACCCGCACCGGCGGCAAAGGCGCCGAAGAGGTGGGACCGGCGGAGGTGCGCGAGCGCTACGGGATCGACCCCGCGCTGGTGCCCGACTTCATCGCCCTGCGTGGCGACCCCGCCGACGGGCTGCCCGGCGCCAGGGGCGTCGGCCCGAAGACCGCAGCGGAGCTGCTGCGGGCGCACGGCTCGCTGGAGGCGATCCTCGACAACGCGATCCGCGAGCGGCGCGCGGCGCTGCGCGGGGCGCTGATCGAGGGCCGCGAGGAGCTGCTCGCCTTCAAGGACATCGCGACGCTACGCGACGCCGGCGTCGAGCGGCCGCCGGACCGCCCGACCGACTGGCTCGGCGCCGCCGCCGCAGCGCGGGAGCGCGGAATGAAAAAACTCGCCGAGCGCCTGGAAGCCAGGGCCGGCTAGGCGTTTGGCGGCGTTGTGGGCCCAAAGCGGCCCCCACACGCCACCCCCCCCCCCCCCGCCCCACCCACCCCCCCCCCCCCCCCCAGCCCGGCGCACCCCCCCCAGGCAGCCCCAACCCCCCCCACCCCCCC
>JBQCCT010000095.1:0-8448 GCA_051961955.1 Solirubrobacterales bacterium | reverse complement strand
GACCTCGGTCCTGTCGCGGTCGAGCAACTTGAAGGCCTGCTCCTGGTAAGTCGCCGCGTTAGCCTCGATCTCCTCGGCCGTGGGGACGGGACGGGTGGCGGAGCGGCCGCTCGGGTCGCCAACCCGGGCCGTGAAGTCGCCGATGATGAGGACCACCGTGTGGCCGGCCCGCTGGAACTCGGCCAGCTTCCCCAGCACGACCGTGTGACCGAGGTGGATGTCGGCCGTGGTCGGGTCGATCCCGAGCTTCACGCGCAGTGGCTTCCCGCTTGCCACCTGCTCCGCCAGGCGCCCCTCAGGCAGCACGTCGACGGCGTTGCGGGTCAGGTCCGACATCGGCGCAATGCTAGACTGCCGCCTTCGCTCGGCGGTCCGCGACAGACGTCGAGCGCTCTTTTTGCCCTCTCTAGATGGCCGTCTTAGGACTAAAGCGCCGGCGTAGCGACGGCGGTGAGATTCCGCCCCCGCCCCCGGTCTCCGCAACCGCGCCGGGACCACCGCCGCCCCCGAAAAAAACGAAACCGCGCCTGAAGAAGCTGCGGGTGCTCTTCGTCCTGCTCGGGCTCGGGGTCCTTGCCGTGGTCTCGATGGTGTTCGGAATGATGGCTGCGGTCTCTCAGGACCTGCCGGCGATTTACAACTTCGCCGAGTACAAGGCTTCGAAAAACAGCGAGGTCTATGACGCCAACGGGGAACCGCTCGGGACGCTGACCAGCGATCAGAACAAAATCCTCCTCAACTCGAGCCAGATCTCCCCCAACATCAAGAATGCGGTGGTCTCGATCGAGGACGCCCGCTTCTACGAACACAACGGCGTCGACTTCAAGGGCATCGCCCGCGCCCTGATTAAGGACGTGCTCAGCCAAAGCGCCGCCCAAGGCGCCTCGACGATTACCGAGCAATTCGTCAAGAACGCGCTTGAAGCCGAAGGCAGCCGCACGATCCTGGAGAAGTTCCGGGAGGCGGCACTGGCCTACCGGCTCGAGCACCACTGGAGCAAGGACAAGATCCTCACCGAGTACCTGAACACGATCTACTTCGGCGAGGGCGCTTATGGGATCGAGGCCGCCGCCCGCACCTATTTCGGTGCCGCCCATCCCGGCTGCGGCACGCCGCAAGAGCCCTGCGCCAGCGTCCTGGAGCCATGGGAGGCGGCAACGCTGGCGGCGATCATCTCCTCTCCCTCGGCCTACGACCCCAAGGTCTACCCGGAAAACTCGCTGGAACGGCGCAACATGGTCTTGGAAAAGATGTTCCAGCAGGGCTACATCACCGAAGCGCAGATGCTCGAAGGCCAGCAGCAGGCGTTGCCGGCGCCGAGCAGCATCAAACCGCCGAGGATCGACTCCAAGGCTCCCTACTTCACCGCCTACCTGCGCCAACAGCTGCTCGAACGCTACGGCGCCTCGAAGGCCTTCTACGGCGGGTTGAAAGTGAAGTCAACCCTCGACCTGCACTTGCAGGAAGCGGCCGAAGAAGCGGTCAGCTCGTACATGGGCTACCTGCCGGCGACCGCCTCGGTGGTCGTGATCGACAACCGCAACGCCGGTATCAAGGCGATGGTCGGCGGCCCCGACTTCGAAACCAAGCCCTTCAACCTGGCGACGCAGGGCCGCCGCCAGCCGGGTTCCTCGATCAAGCCCTTCACCCTGATCACCGCCCTCGAAGAGGGGATCTCGCCGGAAACCGTCTACGAATCGGCGCCGCAGGAATTCCACTTCGGCAAACACGGCCGGGAAACCTTCGTCGTCCACAACGACGAGGACTCCTACCTCGGCTCCTGCTCGATCATCTGCGCCACCACCTACTCGGACAACTCGATTTACGCCCAGCTCGGCCTCGAAGGGCTGAAGGGGAAGACGGTCGAGGACCGCACCCGCTCGATCGCCTCGACCGTCCACCAAGCCGGCTACCGCGACCCGATCTCGACCAACCCGGCGATGGTGCTGGGCGGCCTCAAGGAAGGCGTCTCCCCGCTCGGCTGGGCCTACGCCTACAGCACGATCGGCAACAACGGCGACCGCATCAGCGGCAGCCTCGCGCCCGAGCCCGGCGATAGCCCGGTCGCCTTCACCGAAGTGACCGACAAGAACGGCCACGTGATCAAGGGCGGCGACAACGAAGTCATCCACCACCAGGTCTTCAACCAGGAAAACATCGAAGAGGCGAAGAGCATCCTCGAAACCGTCGTCTCCAGCGGCACCGGCACCCACGCCCAGATCGGCGCCGAAGGCCAGTGGGGCAAGACGGGGACGACCGAGGAAAACGTCGACGCCTGGTTCTGCGGCGGCGTCCAGAGCGAAGTCACCGCCTGCGTCTGGGTCGGCTACCCGGACTCGGCGACGCCGATGACCACCCTCTACAGCGGCGGACCGGTGATGGGCGGCACCTTCCCGGCCCTGATCTGGGCCCGCGTGATCTCCGCCTGGGAGGAAATCCAAGCCGAACACGCCGCCGAAAAGGCTGCCCGTAAAGCGGCCAAGGAAGCCGGCGAAGAATACGAACCGGGCGAAACCGAATACGAAGCGCCGGAAAGCACCGAATACGAAGCCGCCCCGGAAGCCGAAGGCGAAGGCGAATACGAAGCGCCTGAAGGAGAAGGAGAACCCGAACCGGCGCCGGAACCCGAAGCAGCGCCCGAAGTGACGCCCGAAGCAGCGCCCGAAGCGCCGGCGGAACCAGCCGGCGGCGGGGGCGGCGTCACCGCCGGCTAGGCCAAGGCCTCGAGACGAAGCGGCTGCCGTCGGCGCAAAAGCGCCAGGGGAGCTCGACCGCTTTGGTGATGCCGATGCGGGGGCCGGTGACGATCTGCGGCGGCGCCCCCTCTGGCGGTGCTAGAAGAAAGGGCTCTTCGGTGAGGTCGGCTTCGTTGTCGCCGAGGTCGATTCCCAGCGCCTCGGTCAGCTTGCCGGGACCGGAGCAGAGGTCCTGGTCGGGCTTGCCGCCCCGACGCTCGCGCATCAGCTCGATGCCGTGGGTCGGCTCCAGCGCCCGGATCAACACCGCCGCCGCCTCGCCCTCCGGCTCGGCGACCGCGTTGAGCAGGCTGTGGATCCCGTAGGAGAGGTAGACGTAGGCGTAGCCGGGCGGGCCGAAGAGGACCTTGGTGCGCTCGGTGAGGCCGACGTAGGCGTGGCAGGCGGGGTCGTCGGCCTCGTAGCTCTCGGTCTCGACGATGACGCCGCCGCAGCCTTCGTAGAGGAGCGTGCAGCCGACCAGGTCGCGGGCGACCGCGTGGACTGAGCGGTCGAAAAAGTCGCGTTCGAGGCGGTCGTTTTCCGTCAGCCCCGCTCCTCCTCGACGCGAGCCAAAACAGCCGCCAGCGTCTCGCCTGCCTCCTCCAGCTGTCGGGCGAGCGGCACGGAGCCGGTGCCGCCGGCGATCCGCTTCGACTCCAACCAGTTGCTGCGCTGCAGCACCTGGTAATAGGAGTCATCGAGGTGGTCGGAGCGCTGCCGCAGCTCCTCCGGGGTCAGCTCGGAGAGCGATTTGCCCTGCTCGACCGCGTCGCGGACCAGGCCGCCGACGATGCCGTGTGCCTCACGGAACGGCACTCCGCGGCGAACCAGCAGGTCGGCGACCTCGGTCGCGGCCAGCATCTCGTCGCCGGAGGCCTCCTCCATCCGCTCGCGGTGGAACTCGATCCCGTCGAGCATGCCGGCGGTGGCGTCGAGGCAGGCCTCGATCGTGTCGATCGCGTCGAAGAGCGGCTCCTTGTCCTCCTGCATGTCCTTCCCGTAGGTAAGCGGCAGCGCATGCATCACCCCGAGCAGGGTCTGATAGGAGGCGGCGACGCGCGGGCTCTTCGCCCGCAGCAGCTCGGCCGAGTCGGGGTTCTTCTTCTGCGGCATGATCGAGGAGCCCGAGGAGAAGGACTCGTCGAGCTCGCAGAAGCCGAACTCCGACGAGCTCCAGATGACGATTTCCGAGCCGAGGCGCGAGAGGTGCATCGCGCAGGTGGAGGCGGCGCCGAGGTAGTCGAGGACGAAGTCGCGGTTGGAGGAGCCGTCGATCGAGTTGTGGCTGACGTGGGCGAAGCCGAGGTCGGCGGCGACCGACTCGCGGTCGATCTCCCAGTTGACGCCGGCCAGCGCCCCGGAGCCGAGCGGCATCACGCTAGCGCTGTCCAGGGCGAACTGGAAGCGCAGGACGTCGCGGGCGAGCATCCAGAAGTAAGCGAGCAGGTGGTGGCCGAGGTAGACCGGCTGGGCGCGCTGCAGGTGGGTATAGCCGGGCATCGTCCAGTCGGCATGGGAGGCGGCGAGGCCGAGCAGCCGCTGCATCGCCGCCCCGCAGAGCTCGATCGCCCGCAACGAGTGCGCCTGCACGACCATCGCCACGTCGGTGGCGACCTGGTCGTTGCGCGAGCGGCCGGTGTGGAGCTTGCCGGCGAGCGGGCCGATCTCCTCGCCGAGCAGGCGCTCGATCGCCATGTGGATGTCCTCGTCGGCGGGCTCGAACTCGAAGCCGTGCTCGGCCATGCGGGCGCGGACGCGGTCGAGCCCGGCCTCGATCTGCGCCAGCTCGTCCTCCGTGAGGACGCCGATCCCGCAGAGGCCGCGGGCGTGCGCCTTCGACTGGTCGATGTCGTAGGGAGCCAGCCAGGAATCGAAGGCCAGCGAGCGGTTGAGGCGCCAGAAACGGGGGTCCGGCTCTTTGCGGAAGCGTCCCATGGGCGGGCGATTATGCCGTTCGCGGCGCTTGACCGAGGGCGGCGGCGAGCTCCTGGCAGACGCGGTCCACTTGGGCCTCGCCCAGCGCCGGGAAGAAGGGCAGCGCCAGCGACTCGGCCGAGACCGCTTCGGCGACGGGGAACTGGCCCTCGCGGTAGCCGAGCTCGCGCAGGTGCGGGAAGAGGTGGATGCAGGGCAGATAGGCCTTGGAGGCGACGCCGCGATCGGCGAGCCTGCGGACGACCTCGTCGCGGTCGGTCCCCTGCGGCAGGCGGACGGTGTAGACGAACCAGCTGCGCAGCTCGGCGCCGCGGCCGGCGATCGGCGTCCGCACGCCCTCCAGCCCGGCCAGGCGCTCCTCGTAGAGGCGGGCGACGGCGGCGCGGCGCTGCAGCAGCGAGTCGAGCTTCTCGACCTGGGCGACGCCGAGGGCGGCGGCGAGGTCGGAGAGGCGGTAGTTGAAGCCGAGGCGGTCGTGGGCGAGCCAGCCCATGTCGACGGCGCGGCCCTGGTTGCGCTCCGAGCGCAGGCGCGCGGCCTCGTCGGCGTCGCGGGGGACGATCATCCCCCCCTCCCCCGTCGTCATCTGCTTGTTGGCATAGAAGGCGAAGGTGGCGAGGTTGCCGCGGGCGCCGACCTCGAGCCCCTCGGAATCGACTGCGCCAAGCGCCTCGCAGGCGTCCTCGAGGATGCCGAGGCCGTGGCGCGCGGCCAGCGCCTCCAGCTCCGGCATCGCTGCCGGGTAGCCGAAGATGTGGACCGGCAGCAGGCCGGTGGTGCGCTCACCGACGGCGGCAGCCGCGGCATCCGGGTCGAGGTCGAGCGTCTTCTCGTCGACGTCGCAGAAGACCGGCCGCGCCCCCTCGTAGCGGAGGCAGTTGGCGGACGCGACGAAGCTGAAGGGGCTGGTCACGACCTCGTCTCCCGGCCCCCAGCCCAGCATCCGCACGCCGAGATGGAGCGCGGTGGTGCCGCTGGAGGTCATCACCGCGTCCTCGACCCCGAGCCAGGCGGCGAACGCGCGCTCGAAGCGCTCCCCCATCGGCCCCAGCGAGAGCCGTCCGGAGCGCAGCACCTCCAGGACCAGCTCCTCCTCGCGGGCACCGATCTCGGGCCGGGCGAGCGGTATTTGCTCCGTGGGCTCAGGGCTCACTGGAAGGCGTACTCCAGCGAGTCGACCAGGGCCTCCCAGGAGGCCTCGATGATGTTCTCGGAGACGCCCGTCGTCCCCCACTCGCGCTCATGGTCGGAGGAGTCGAGCAGAACCCGGGTCACGGCCCCCGTGCCATGGGCTTCGTCGAGGATGCGGACCTTGTAGTTGGTCAGCTCGACGTCAGCCAGGTGGGGGTAGCGATCGGCGATCGCCCCGCGCAGGGCCTTGTCGAGCGCGTTGACCGGGCCGTTGCCCTCGGCGGCCTGGAAGTAGCGCTTGCCGTCAACCTCGACTTTGATCGTCGCCTCGGTAGTCACCTCTCCGTCAGCGTGCTTTTCGACCACGACCCGGAAGCTTTCAAGGCGGAAGAGCGGCTTATAGGTGCCCGCCTCCCGGCGCAAGAGCAGCTCAAAGGAGGCCGGGGCCGCCTCGTAGTGGTAGCCCTCGTGCTCACGCCGCTTCAGCTGCTCGACCGCTCGCGCCGCCGCGGCATCGTCGAGCTCGATCTCGGCCTGCTCGGCTTGGGCATGGATCGTCGCCTTGCCGCCCAGCTCCGAGGGAAGGATGTCGCGTTCGTTGCCGACCAGGGCGGGATCGAGGTGCTCGAAGGTGCTGGCCTCCGCGGCGATCCCGGCGGCGTGCATCCCGGCCTTGTGCGCGAAGGCGTTGCGCCCCACGTAAGGTCGATCGGGATCTGAGCTCATGTTGCAGAGCTCGTCGAGGTAGTGCGCGGTGGAGGTCAGCTGGGCGAGCTGGTCCGGGCTGACCACCTCGAAGCCCATCTTGAGCTGGAGGGCGGGCAGAATCGAGGCAAGGTTGGCGTTGCCGCAGCGCTCGCCGTAGCCGTTGATGCAGCCCTGCACGAGCCGCGCCCCAGCTCCCACCGCGGCCAGCGAGTTGGCCACGGCACACTCGGAGTCGTTGTGGGTGTGGATGCCGATCTCGGTTCGATCGCCGACCGCAGCTACGGCGGCAGCGGTCGCCTCGGCGACGAAATCAGGCAGGCTGCCCCCGTTGGTGTCGCAGAGGGTGACGTTCGCAGCACCGCCCTCGACGGCGGCACGGACACATTCCAGGGCGTAGGCGGGATCAGCCTGATAGCCGTCGAAAAAGTGCTCGGCGTCGAAGATCGGGAGCTTGCCTTGGTCGCAGCAGAAGGCGATCGAGTCGGCGATCATCGCCAGGTTCTCCTCTCTGGTCACGCGGATGACCTTCTCCACGTGCAGCGTCCAGGCCTTGCCCACCAGGCAAACCGCCGGGGCGAAGGACGAGGTCAGCGCCGCCAGCGCCGGATCGTCCTCAGCGCGGACGTCCCGCCGCCTCGTCATCCCGAAGGCAACGACGGTCGCCTGCTCCAACTCCAGTTCGGCCAGCCGTTCGAAGAGCTCGGCTTCTTTCGGGTTCGAGCTTGGAAACCCCGCCTCGATGAAGTGCACGCCAAGCGCATCGAGGGCGTTCACCACCTTCAGCTTCTCGGCGACTGAGAGGGACATCCCGCGGCCACCCATGCCATCGCGCAAAGTCGTGTCGTAGAGCTTCACCTGTTCCATCTGGTCACTGCCTTTCGAGTCGAAGAAGGTCGGGTGGGCCGAAGCCCTCGTGCGCGGACATGCCGCGCCGGCCGCTTATGCGGCGGGGGTAATTCGCCCGATCGACTCCGAGTCGGCGCCGTTTGATCCCGCGTCGGTGGTCTCGGCGGCTTCGACGAAGTCGAGCCACTCCAGGTACTCCTCGGCGCGCCCGTGGAGGGCGTCTTCGAACTTGGCCTGCACGTGGCGGGTGATCTCGCCCGGCTCGCCGAGCGGATGGTCGTCGATCTCCCGCACCGGCACCAGCTCGGCCGCGGTCCCGGTGAGGAAGACCTCCTCGGCCAGGTAGAGCTCGGCGCGGGCGAGGTCGCGCTCGACCACGGTGTAGCCGAGGTCGCGGGCGATCTGGATCACCGACTTGCGGTTGATCCCGTCGAGGATCGAGGCGACCTGCGGCGGGGTGACAATCTGTCCGTCGCGGACGACGAAGATGTTCTCGCCCGACCCCTCGCAGACGAAGCCGCGTTCGTCGAGCAGGATCGCCTCGTCGTAGCCGGCGTTGGTCGACTCGGTCTTGGCGAGGATCGAGTTGAGGTAGGAGCCCGAGGCCTTGGCGTGCGGGATCGAGCCGCCGGGGCTGATCCGTCGCCAGCTCGAGACCTTGGCGCGGATGCCGCCGTTCTTGCTCTCCTCGCCTAGGTAGGCGCCCCAGGGGAAGGCGGCGACGATCACGTCGACCGGCGCGTCTTTCGCGTAGAGGCCAAGGCTGCCGTAGCCCCGGTAGGCGAGGGGGCGGATGTAGGCGGAACGAAGGTCGTTGCGACGCAGCAGCTCGTGCGTGGCCTGGCGGATTTCCTCGGCCGAGTAGGGCAGCTCCAGGTAGTAGAGCTCAGCGGATTTCTCCAGCCGATCGAGGTGGTCCGCGTGGCGGAAGATCGCCGGCCCGCGCGCGGTCTCGTAACAGCGGATGCCCTCTAAGACGCCTGTCCCTTAGTGCTGCAGGTTGATAAAAAGTTGGGTTTGCGCGTCCTCCCAGGCGACTAAGTCGCGTTTCCTCAAAATCAAATCGACCGGATCCATGTTCGGTAAGTAT
>JBQCCT010000094.1:0-18782 GCA_051961955.1 Solirubrobacterales bacterium | reverse complement strand
AAGGAGGCGGTCGAGGTCGGGTGAGACGCCGACGACGCGCATGCCGGTCGCTTCCGCGGGCAGCGGCGTCAGCGCCCCGGTCGCGGTCGCGCGCAGCGAGTATCCCCGCGGGCATTCTTCGCCCGCTTCGCAGCGACGCGGGTTCAGCAGCAGCGCCCGCCCGAGGTCCTCGGAGAAGATGCGGTAGGGAGCGCCGTCGGGTTGGTCCCCGTAGCCGCCCGCCTCCAGCGGCGCCGAGACGTTGAGCGTCGTCCAGCCCGAGCCGCCGCGGCCGGAGAGGTACTGGCTCACCGGTGGCGCCCCCGCCGCTTCGCCGAACGACGAGGACGAGGAGAAGGTGAACGATTCGCCGTCGGCTGCCGCCTGGAAGTCGCCGCCGCCGAACAGCGATTCCGGCGCCCCGACTGCGCCGCCGTCTTTGTCGGCGGGCGAGACCAGCTCGAGGCCGCGGCCGTCTATCGGCGGAAACTGGTTGGTCGGTTCCTCGGTGGCGAGGAGGAAGGTGGGCCCCGCGGTCGTTTCCATCGCCGAGTTGGTGGCGACGACCCGGTAGCGATAGGCGGTGGCCGGCGCCAGCCCGTCGACGTGCTGGAAGACCGCCACCCCGGCCCCCGGCACGATCGCTTCCCCGGCCGACGGGATCCGCGCCGCCCCGGCAAAGCTTTCGCCGTTCGCGAGGTAGGCGCCTTCGGTCAGGTATTCGAAGCGGTAGCGCGTCGTCGAACCGCCCGGATCGATTTCGGCGCGCAGCGTGGCAGAGGTGGCGGTGACGGCTTCGATCCAGGTCGCTTCGATCGTCGGTGGCGCGGCGGCGAAGGCCGGGGCAGCGACGAGCGCCAGCCAGCCAGCGACGACCGCGGCCACAAGCTGCCGGACCATCTTCGGCATCTGCCTCCTCCTCTCTCCTTGTCCCAGGCGCTAGCGAAAAGTTACAAGAGGAAGCTTACGGAACAGAGCTCGCGGCGGACCAAAGTTCAATGGTCCGCCGCGGGCGGTTCCCGCGAAACCTGGTCTGCCTTCGCCGGATTTGCAAATAGCTGCCTATCCTGGCGCGCTAATGGACGTCGAAGGCGAGTTGCTGGCCCGTATATGGCGCTTCGAGCGACCACTGCGAGCTGCCGGTCATCGTCACCGGCCATCCGCCGAACATGTCAGTCGCCGAAGCGGTGACGTTGAGGTAGGTCGCTTCGCTTCCATACTGGAACGAGCCTTTGGGGCTGGGCAGCGTCAGCTGTTCATCGACGTGGCAGCCGCCTTTGGCGCCTTGTTCGGTGATGATGGTGGCGAAGTAGCCCGGGCTTTCGAAGGACCCGTTCACATAGAACGAGAACGGCCTGACATAGCAGTTGCTTTCGGCCCCGATGACGACGCACGTCAAAGTGACGCTCTCGTGCGCTACACCCGTTGAGACGAGGGTGCCCGTCCCTTTTTCCGAGCATTGGAAGCTCGGGAGGAAACCGCCCGCGGTTTCTATCCTGAACGAGCCGGAGAGTTTGGCAGTCGCTTCTTTGATCCCGAGTTCGGTGAACGTTTTACCGCCGATCAGCACCTGGGAGCCGGTTTTCGGCCCTGGCAGAGTGGTGAAGTGGCGGGTTTCCCCGTAGGTCGTGCCTCCTTCCGTGGTGGCCACGAGATGGTAGTAGTAGGTCGTTTCCGCTTTCAGGCCAATGAGGAATTGGCTCACCGTGACCGGTTCGGTGCCTGACCCGATCGATTTGGGCGTTGCGGGGACCGAGATGCCGAACGATGGCGTAGTGCCGTATTCGAACCGGTAGGACGTCGCTTTGCCTTCGGGGTTGATCCTCCCGTTCAGCGTCGCTTCGGTGCGCTTCACCTGCGTGACGCGCGCCGTTTCGACGAGGTAGGGCGTCGCCGGCACCCACTTCTCAACCCGGCTGTTGCCGGTGTCGGCGACCCATATTGACCCGTCGGGGGCGACGGCGATCCCTCTCGAAGTAGCGCCGAACTGACCGGGCCCGGAGCCAGTTTCGCCGAACCTCCCGAAGTATTCGCCCTCGGGGTAATAGCCGTCTATGTATCGCGTTCCGACGCCATCCGAGCTCCAAAGGTTTCCGCTGGGATCGATGGCGAGCGCCCAGGGTTCCACCTTGCGGGTTCCGCCCGAGCTCGTTTTGTCGAACTTGGTGACGTATTCGCATTTGGAGTTGAACTCCTGCGCTCCGTGAACTTCGTCGCCGACCCAGACGTTCCCGTCGGCATCGGCGGCAATGCCCGGCGATTCGCCTTCGAATCGACCGACGCCAGTGCCTGGGCCTCCGCATTGGGCCAGGTATTCGCCTTTTGCGTTGAACTTCTCGAGGCGAAGGTTGCCTGCGTCGCTCACCCAGATGTTTCCCCAGGGATCGATGGCTACGCCGTAGGGGAACGAAAACTGGCCGTTGCCGGAACCCCTGCTCCCGAGCTGGCCCAGGTATTCGCAGGAGGGGCCGATCTTCTGCAGCCGTGCGTTTTGGGAGTCGGCCACCCAGACGTCGCCCGAGGCATCCGCCGCGATCCCGGCGCCTTCCCACCAGCTGAATTGGCCGGTACCCGTGCCGCCTGAACCGAACTTGCAGAGGAATTCCCCTTTGGAGTTGAACTTCTCGACCCGGCCGTTGCCGGTGTCGACGACCCAAACGTTGCCCGAGGAGTCAACCGCTACCCCAGACGGTCGGATGAACTGGCCGTTGCCTGATCCCCTGGTGCCAAAGGAAAAGGAGTAGGTTGGCATCGAGATAGTCCGTGGGGTCGTAAAGGTCTTGTCTTCTCCATAGACCGTTTTGCCGAAATTGGCCGCCACGGTTCGATAGTGGTAGGTCGTGTGCGGTTCCAGGCCGGTGATCGCCTGGCTCACTTTGGACGTGTTATAACCGGCATAGATGGTGCTAGCTCCTGCTGGCGCCGCCATGCCGTAGCCGGTCGTTTTGCCATATTCGAACAGGTAGCTGACGTTGAAGCCCCCAGGATTGACAGCGCCGTTCAGGGTGGCTCCGGTTAACGTGACTCCGCTCGCTGCTTCAGTGGCCGCCGTCAAGGTCCCCAGAGGTGGGATCGCCCATTTAGAGAGCTTGTCCTGTGAGGTACTCGTCAGCCAGACGTAACCCCTCGGGTCCAGTGCAAGCCCGTAGGGGTCCTTTAGCTGATCTTCTTCGCTGCCGAGCGAGCTGAAGGACTCCTCAAAATTGCCCGACGGGCTGAAGACAAGGACTTCGGCGAAGAATTCATGGGGGCCGCCTAGTTGTATCGCCGAGTTGAAGCTGGTCACCCAGATGTTGCCATTGGGATCAATGGCCAGCTGACCAGCCGTTCCCCACCGGAACTGGCCGGGCGTATTCGTCGCAAAGCTCTTGATGAACACGCCCGATTCGCTGTGCTCTTCCAGTCGTGGGCCTTTCTGGCTGTCATTGTCGGTCCAGATGTGACCGGCTTCGTCGATCGCAACTCCCAGCGGGAAGTTGCCGGTAGAGAATTGTCGGATGTAACTCCCTTCTTCGCTGTACTCGACGGCCACGTCTTCTGCTGGGTCCGTCACCCAAAGGTGACCCGCGCCATCCGCGGCAATACCCGCTGGATGGCCCGAGGACACGCCGGTCAGTCCGAAGGCCCGGATGAAGCTTCCTCCTTCGGTGAACTCTTGAATTCGGACGTTGAGCCAATCACTGATCCATACATGACCGTTCTTATCGACCGTTATACCGAAGGGATCCTTGAATTTACCCGGTTCGATGCCTTCTGATCCGAACTGTCGCACGAATTTGCCTTCCGCGGTGAACACCTCGATGCGGTCGGCCTTCTCGTCGGTTGCGAAGACGTTGCCGCTTACCGGGCTTACGGCCACGGTTCTGGGCGTTTCAAATTTTCCTGGTTCGCTGCCCGATCCGCCATAGCTAGCGACGTGGGTCGGTTCGGCCGCCCACCCCGGCCCTCGCGTGAAGAGGTGGTGGTCTTCGCCGTAGGTGGTGCCGCTGGCGTTGGTGGCGACGAGTCGGAAATGGTAGGTGTGTTCTCCTTCTAGACCGCTGATCGTGTTCGACACCGACACATTGCCGGTCCCGGGGGCGACGCTCCCTTCGCCGACTGGGACGCTGTTGCCATAGGTCTTCGTCGCGCCCCATTCGAACCGGTATTTTGCTTCCGAGCCGCGTGGATTAACAGTGCCGATCAGTTTGGCTTCACCGACGCCGACTTCGGCGACAACACTCGAGACAAGGGGCGCCGCCGTAGGCACCCCATCAGGGGAGCCGTTGCCGGTAGGGCCGTCGAAGCCGAGTTGGGCATGGCAAAAGTAGGCGTGTTCGGCAGGTGGCGTGCAGTAACCGTTTATCCCTTCGGTAGGGTCGAAGAGAGGACCGGCAGTCCCGTCGTAGAAGGCTTGGGCGCCCCTTTCCCGCGTGGTTTGACTTGAGAGCGCCTCGACGCCGGCGATAATCGGGGCGGAGGCGCTCGTTCCCCCGAACAGCAGCCAGCCCGTAGCTTTGTAGCTGTCATAGACCGACACAGGCGTGGTCGGATCGGCCACGGCGGAGACGTCGGCCACGAACCGCCTGGGGCAACCAGTGTCTTTTTGCCAGGTCGGCTTCGTCTCGTACGCGCTGCATCCGCTGCCCGCCTTCGCCCACGCCGTCTCAGCCCAGCCGCGAGTGCCCGCGTCTTTCCTGAGCGCGGTGCCTCCCACCGCGATCACTTCGGGTGAGGAGGCCGGGTAACGCGCGCCATATGCAGAGTCACCTGAGGAGACCGTGATCGGGATGCCTGGATGATGGAAGGCTTTGTCTTCTTCCACCTCACCTGCTCGCTCGTTGCCTCCCCAACTGTTGCTGATCGTCGTCGCGCCCAGGGCCGCCGCGGTGTTCTCGGCCGTGCCTAGGCTGTTCGAGTAGTTGTCGTTGGCCTCGACCAACAGGATGTGGCAGCGCGGGCAGACAGCTGAGGCCATGTCGAGATCGAGCGAGATCTCCTTCCCCCAGCCCGCATTGGGAGCGGGGTAGTTCGCTTGAGCGCCCAGCTGATTCACCTTCTTGAAGCAACCATTCGCCGTAGTGCAGGGCGAAAGCCCATAGGTTGCCCGATAGACCGCGAGGTCGGCCTCGGCATTCGGATCGTCGAAAGCATCGACGATCGCGATCGTCTTGCCTTCCCCCAGTCCCGTGTTCAGCTTGTAGGCGGAAATCAGGTCGGTCGGCGAGTAGCCGCCCCGTTCGCCGCTTCCTTCAAGGGCGTTTTCCGCTTCCTGTACTTCCGGTTCAACTTCCAGCGCGAAGCATTCGACCGCAGTGCCTTCGGCTTCTCCGCATACAGATTCGACTTCGAGGGGAGGTTCTTCAGCCCATGCCGTAGCCGGGCCAAGGGCGAAGATGATGACGCAGGCGATTGCCAGGATTTTCGGAACCCACGGCAACAGCATCGAGTAGGTGTTTTGTGGCCTGGCGCTCCCGCTCATCATCCGTTCTCCCTCGTGGTCTCGATGGACTCCCTCTTAGACGAGTCTTCCGTTCTAAACCCCGCCTCGCCCGAGCAATCCGGCACGTCGAGCGGCGGCTTGCTTGTCAGCTGGAAACCGTGCCGGGCAGGGTCAGGCCTTCCATCTCCAGCGCCGCCTCCAGATCGCCCGAGCAGAGGACGAGAGGCCGGCCCAGCACCTGCTCGGCGGCACGCAGGCGCCTGTTCACCGCCTGGCGGCTGATCCCGAGCACCGCCGCCGCCGAGGAGACGCTCCGCTCGCAGGCGAAGTAGGCCTTCAACGTCTCGCGCAGCACCTCGCCCCCATCGCGCTCTTGCTCCAGCGGCTTCAGGTACAGCTCGCGCAGCGACGTCGCGAGCAGGTCGTCCTGGAGGATCGAGGCGAGCAGGGCGACGTCGGCGTAGCGGACGAAGGGCTCGGGGCTGCGGAGGGCGACGGGCAGGGCGGCCCTTGCCTGGCGGTGGGTGAGGCGCCAGCCACCGGGTCCTTCGGTGGCCTCGCCCAGGGCGAGGGTGACGGCGGCGGGCCAGTCGGCGGCCGTGAGCTTCACCTCCTCGGGCTGGACCGGGTTCCTGCCCCCGAGCCAGGCCCAGACGACCCTCTCCTCGCGCTCGAGGGCGAGCAGACGACGGTCGAGGGAATGGGCGAGCGCCTTGAGCGCCTTGAGGGCCTCCGGGCCCTTGGCGATCGCGCCGAGGTGGCAGGCGTCGAAGTCGTACCCGAGCTCGGCGGCGTCGAGCGGCTCGCCGTTGATCAGCCGCTCGATCAGCTCGGCGCGGCGCCGCACGCTTGTGCGGGTCGCCAGCCGCTCGGCCTCGCGGCTGTATTCCTCGCTCACTGCGACGATCAACCGGTCGAAGGTCGCGGCGAGGGAGCGCAGGAGGCACTTCAGGTCCGAGGCTCGCTTCAGGCCCGCCCCCTCCGCCTCCTCCGCCATGAAGTCGCCGAGGAGCGCGTAGCCGGCGAAGTAGCGTCGCATGACCACCGCGAGGGGGACCCTGCTGCGCGCGGCCACCCTGGCCTGGAGGAGAAGGCCCGTGGGCAGGGGTGGCGGGCTGGCGTCCCCCCTCTCGATCCCTTCCAGGCAGTAGTCGATCGCCAGGGGGACGGCGGCGCGGAGGCCTGCGCCGTACTCGGGGTCGGCCGCCTCGGTCGGGGCCTCGTCGCCGTCGATGCGCGCACGGATCGCCGCTTCCAGCCCGCCGCGGCACTCGCGCAGGGCGGCCAGGAGCGCCGCCTGGGATTGGGACGGACGCTGGGGCACCGCTCGGCTAGCGGCGCCCCTTGTGGTGGCGCTTGTGCTTCGGATGGTGCGGGCACTTCACCGCGATCCTGGTGGTGAACTGGTCGACCCGGCCGTTCTGCGCGACGAAGAGGGCGCTGGCCTTCTGCGGTTTGGCGCAGAGAGATTCGGAGTTTTCGATCAGGCTGTACTTCTTGCCGCCTTTCATCGAAAGGGTGAACTTGCTCACCGGCGCGTCGGGGACGACTTCGAAGGTGTTGCGGATGCCGTCCTGCTTGGTGGTGTCGATTTTGCCGTGCAGGAGGACGCGGATCTGGCCGTTGAGATCGGCGACGAGGTCCGGCAGCTTGTGGCCGTAGCCGACGCCGAGATAGACGGGGCCTTCCAGGGGAGCGTCGAGCAGCGGGCTGATCGCGCGGGCGTGGCCGTAGACGGAGCTCGCCGGGCAGGTCGCGGCGTGGAGGTTCGCCTGGGTGCAGACCTTGTTGAGGTTGGCCTGGTCGATGAAGAGGGCGTGCGGCAGGCCGACCTGGGCGCGGGCGACGTTGGCGCCGCCAGGCGGCATGGTGAGGACGGCCTTGAGGGCGGGATTGCCGGAGCGCTTCGTGGCCCCCGTCAGGGAGATCTTCAGATGGGGCTTGAAGCCGAGGCTCTGGCAATCGCCGACCTGGAACGGATTGGAAAGGGAGGCGGCGGCGCCGAGCGAGGAGGTCGTCGTCGCGAGGACGCTCATCGGGCTGCAGTTCGTCGGATTCAGGGTGAAGCCCGGGCGGCCCATTTCGAGCACCACCGTGCGCAGGTCGAGCGGGATGCCGTCGAGGATCGTCGGCAGGGGATCGCTGACCGCGTGGATCTGGGCGGTTTCTTCGTCGACGTGAAGGGCGACGCGGCTGACGACCGAGCCGAGGTCGAAGGGCCCGGCCACCGCGGGGACGATCACGGCTAGGGAGAGCGGGGCGCCTTTGTAGGGGCCTGCGAGGTAGGCGTGGCCCTGCGTCCAGAAGGGGCTCGGGCCGGCGCCCGCGGCCACCTTGACGACGCCGACTTCGCTCGCGAGGGGGCAGCTGGGGCTTTCCTTCTCAGCCTGGCCCAGGTTCGGGGCTTCGCGGCTCTTCGCCTGGGCGATCTGGGCCTCGGAGCACTCGGCGATCCCCGCCAGCTTGCCGCTCAGGCCCGGCGGCAGCGTGGTGTCGATGCCGGTCAACCTCTGGCTGCCGTCTTCGCGGTGGAGCTTGAGGACGAAGGGCGAGTAGGCGCCGGCCTGCGGGTTGAGCGTTCCCGCATCGAGGCTCGGCGCGTTGGCGGCGCCGGCTTCGGAGCTGGGGCAGGCCCCTCCCCCGGGCTCACCGGTCACCTGGAAGGAATCGGTCGGATGGGCGTCGGCGCCTTCGGGAGTCGACCAGGGAGTGAGGGTCGTGGTGGTCGTGTGGGCGCCGCAGGCGATCGGGGTGATCAGCGGGGCGCGGGCGCCGTTGAAGAGGGAGAGGTGGATGTCGGACAGCGGCAGCTCGGGGTTTTCTTCGAAGACCGTGGTCAGCTGGCCGGTGAGCGGGTCCGCTTCGACCTTGCCGGCGAGCTTGGCGACGATGCCCGAGCGGGGGTCTTCGACCGCCAGGTAGATCGCCAGCAGCGAGCCGAGCGGGTTGTCGAAGGGCTTCGCCAGGTAGACCGAGCCTTTCAGCGGCCGCGGGATCGGGGCGCCGGTCTCCGGGTCGGTGACGACTTCGGTTCCTTCTTCCTTGTATTCGGCCAGCACCGGGCTGCTCACTTCGATCCTCCCGAGCTTGGAGGCGTCGGGGCAGGTGTTCGGATCGTTCGAGAAATGGATGCCCGCTTCTTCGTCTTCGCTCAGGTATCCGATCTCTTCCTCGGTGCAGGCGGCGAGGCCGTCGGCCTGGGACGGGTTGACCGCCATCCCCGCCGGCAGGGTTACGCGGGCGTCCTTGAGCGGCGCCGAGGCGCGGCCCTGCAGCGGGTCCTGGCCCTCGCCGACCGGCCCCTGCTGGGGCTGGCGCAGGTCGACTTCGAGCCCGGTCGGGCTGTCGGCCTGGTCGGTGGTCGGCCGGGCTTCGATCGTCGGTTCGAAGGGCTCGGCGTTGCAGCCCGAGGTGGAGACCGGGTTGCCTTCCAGGTCGGCGCTTTCGTATTCGGCCGTCTTGAAGACGCCCGGGTTCTCCCAGGAGTCGACGCTGGCTTCGAAGCGCTGCGGATGGCCGGGGCAGTCGGCGGGCAGCGTCAGGAAGGGCGTGCGCCCTTCCCCTTCCGGCGGGCATTCCCCGTTGGTGTGGGATTCGTCATTGGTGTGCGAGAAGCAGAGGCCACGCGCCCAGTTGTGGGCTTCCGCGGAGGGGTCGCCCCAGATCTGGGTCTTGACGCCGTAGAACGGGTGGTTGCCGAGCGCCAGCAGGTCGTTCGACGCCGTGTACGCGCCGTAGTCCGATTCGGTGCGGACGCCCGCCACCAGGTGAACGAAGAGGCCGATTTCGACCAGGTTGAAGCCGAACTCGGCCACGACACCGGGCGGAGGCACCATGTTGTAGAGGGGGGCGGTGGCGATTTCCGTGTTCCCGAGGCCGCCCGAGAGGCTCGTAGTCACGCCGATCGTGCCGATCTGGCTTGCGGCCGGGCAGTCGGCCTGCTCTATGACGGTGTTCTCGAGATCGGCCTCCGTGCAGCGAATCGGGGTGGCGGCGGGGTTGCCGAGCAGGCCACGCGGCAGGTCGACGCGCAGATCGCGCGGGTGCTCGACGCCGACCACTTCGAGCTCGCCCGATTCTCCTTTGCTGCTGGCGAACCTCTCGGTGGGGAAGTTGAGGTCGACGGTGAGCTGGTAGGGATGGGACCCGGCGAGCACCGCCGGCGAGCCGTCGGGCTGATCGGCGGGGGCGGCGAAGGGACCGAGGAACCCGAAGGGCACCGGTTCGGCGCCGATCGGAGTTGGCGCTTCGGCGCTCGCCGCAGCGGCGCCGCCGCCCTGCACGCTCGCCAAGGCGGTCAGCCCTTCGCCTTCGGCCGCCAGCACTTCGACCAAGACCGAGACGAGGAGATGGTGGCCGGGGTGCAGGGCTTCTCCGGTCCCGCAGCTGACGCTCTGCCCGACCGGCGCTTCACAGGTTGGCTGAGTGGCGAAGCGATGTCTGTCGCTCGTGTTGACGCTGGCCGACAGCAGCTTCAAGCCGCTCGGCAGCGTCGCCTGCACCGTCACCTGGCTGCCGTCGGTGGGGGCGCTGCCGACGTTGGTGGCGGTGATCAGGTATTCGTCCTTCGCGCCGGGGGCGAAGTTGGCCGCTATCGGGCTCATGCTGAGCGTCCAGGCGGGTTGCGGCGGGGCGGCGCCGGCCGAGGCTGGCGCGAGGGCGACGCCAAGGAGGCCGATGGCAAGGATCAGGACAGCGAGCGCGCGGGGTCTCATCGGCGGCCTCCTCTGTCAACGCGGTGTGGTCGGTGGTGCTTGCGGTGGTGCCGGTGGTGCTTTTTGACGCACTTGCCGTGGCGCCTGACCGTTCCTTTCGGGCAGGGCCGAGGCGCCTTTTCATCGACGTTGCCCGTGCCCTGGAAGCCCGGCGTGGCGGGCGAGGCGAGGGGGGGCGGGGTGCTGGCGCCCGTCTTGCAGGCTTCGCCTTCGCATGGCTCGGGCGGCACCTGGTTCTGCGCGGCGATCCCGCCTCCCACGCGGGCGTCGTAGACGTCGATCTGCTGGTCGGTGTCCTGCCCGACCAGCTGGGAGCGAGTGAGGAAGAAGACGTCGTCGCCGCTTTCGGAGGCGTCGGCGAAGATCGAGGTCCAGTCGCTCTTGCCCGTGGAGATCAGGTACAGGCAGCCGTCGTTGGGGGGGCTGTAGGAGGGGCCGCCCGCTTCGCAGCTGCCCGTGCCCGGCGCCTCCCACTCATAGACGTCGCGGCAGGCGGGATATTCCTGCTGCTTGGAGCCGACCAGCGGGCAGCCCTCGGTGCCGTCGGTGTCCGACGCGACGAGCGGGTCGACGCTCTCGAAGAACGCCCGCTTCCCGTCCGCGGAGAGGTTGCGCGCGGCGAGGGCCGGTTCGCCTGAGGATTCCAGCGCCGGGTAATCGACCGTGCCCAGCGTCGCTTTCCCGCCGGGCGCCGCCCCGGTCGGGTCGCACGACACGCAGGTGATGCCTTGCCCGAGCCGGTACAGGTAGAGCTCGGACGCGCCTGCGTTGTCGTATGGCGTCAGTCGTTCCTGGGATTTGAACAGAAGGGTTTTGCCGTCGGCGCTGGCAAAGGCGCTCCTGTCCTTTTGCAGAACGCCGCTCGCGATCGTCGGCAGCCAGTCCGTCTGGTCCCCGCCGTCTTCGCCTTCCCGGTTGAGCCGGGCTATGAAGCGGCCCGTGCCCCCTTCCCACAGGTAGAGGTTGCATCGCCCAGTCTTGAAGATTCCGATTTTCCCGTCACACGTCCCCGGGCTCGCCACTTCCCCCGCCTCGTTGGGGGCTTCGCTCAGCACCCCGTTGGCGACGAAGTAGACGCGCGAGGCGTCCCGTGAGGCGGCCACTACCCCCAGCACTTCGGCGCCGTTTTCGTCTTCGGTGTCCGCGGTCAGGTCGTCGAGGCAGCCCCCGGGTTCGCTGCAGCTGCCCGTGCCGTCCCGCTGGAAGCGGTAGAGGTCGTTGCCGGGGTGGGGTGCCACTTCGCCGTTGGCCGACCAGTAGAGGTGGGAGCCGGAGCCGTCGGCGGCCAGGCCCAACAGGGCACCCCCAGGCGTGATGAATTCGGGTTCGCAGCTGGCCAGTTCGGCACAAGGATTTTCAGGCAATTCGAGGTCGGCGAGAGAAGCTCGGCCGATTGCGCCACTGGCCCGGCCAGCCCAATAAAGATAGTTCCCCGCCTTAGCGAGACCCCGTCCTTCGAGATTTTCGCCGACCTCATGTTCGGCCACACCAGTGCCTTCAAGCCCGATGCCATGGATGACATTGAAGCCGGAAGAGTCTTCGGTAACCCAGTAGACGTGGGTCGCGCTGAGTGCAACTCCGAAGGGTTTCGAGGTTCCAATCCAATGGAAAAAATTCTGTTTTACGTCATCGCCATCAATCCCCGCGCGAGCGATGTCGGACTCGTCGACGCCTCCAGCTTCGTCTGAGAACGAGTTGGCCCAGTAGATGTGTTCGGAGTTGACCGCAATTCCCTGCGGGTCGGAAGCACCGACGATGAATTCAGGACTGATTTCTACGGCTTTTTCGGTGAGGGGGTTTATTTTTGCCCGCCCTATCGTGCCGGCTTCGAAGGTCGGTTCTTCGGCAGGGTGGTGGTTCACTTCCCCCGCCAGCGGGCCGCTGTTGGTCCAGTAGACGTATTCGCCTTGGACGGCGACGTAGCGAGGGATCGAGGGGCCGCACTGTTCAACGCCGGGTTCGAGGAAGGGCCGCGTTTCGGCGCAGGTTTCTTCGGCGGCGACGTCGACGAAGGTTTCTGCGTCGGTCGGAGGCCCTGAGGGGTTGAGGGTGGCGCGGACGATCGCGCCTTTCCTCGGGTCCACCCAGTAGATGTGGTTGCCGTCGACCGCGACGCCCAGGCCGTGCGCGCCGGGGAGGTATTCGTCGTTCTCTCCTTCGGCCTTTTCTTCGCCGTTCAGGGTGACGCGGCCGATCTCCGGGGCGCCGGCCACTTCCGGGCCGGTGTTGGCGTCGCCGGTGAGCTTCTCGGAGCTGGTGAAGAGGGCGGCGTCGCCGTTTGGCGAGGCGTAGTGGAAGGCGGCCGGCTGGGAACCAGCGGCGTCGGGCGTGCTGCGGTGGGAGGCGGAGATGTCGATCGTGCAGGCCATCGCCGGTTCGGCGCATTCGCCGCCGCCGTTCAGAGCGCTCTGGGGCGCGGTCGGGTTGAGCCGCTCGTAGATGTGGCCCGTGCCCGCGGCGGTGAAGAAGACCGAGCCGTCGTCGGCGACCGCGTGGCTGTCCTGGGTGTAGTACTGGCGGCTCGCGCCGCCCAGGCCGGAATTTTGCTTCGCCCAATCGTAGGGCCCGGCGAAGGCGCCACCGGAGAGCTTTCCGCCGGTTTCGCCTTCCGTGTTCATCCGGCTCGCCAGGCTCAGCGTGTTCGTTTCGGCGTCCCAGGCGTAGACGTTGGAGCGTCCTTCGACGCCGGCGGGCGCGGTGCCGAGCTGGGCCGATTTCGATTCGAAGACGGCGACGGAGCCGTCGGCGCTGGCGCCGGCGAAGGCGAAGGCCGAGCCCTTGACGAAGGGGGTGACCTGGGTCGGGGCGGCGCCCCCGGGCCGGGTTTCGAGGATGGCGGCTGATTCACCCCCGCCGAAGCGGGCCGTCTGCTGGTAGATCCGCGAGAAGTCGGGGGTCCAGCCGAGCAGCTTCCCGCTCTGGCCGGTGTCGGCGGGAGGAAGCAGGCCCTGCGTCAACCAGCTCGCCCCGGCGCCTTCGCCGCTGCGGGTGGCTAGGTAGTAGGGAAGCTGCTGCGTGCCGACCCCGCCGGGGATGCCGGAGGTGGACCCGAAGCTGATGCCGCTCCCGTCCGGGGCAGCCCTGACGGAGTCCGGGTTGCCGGTCAGATCGCCGCCGTCCTTGTCCAGCGGCGATGCCTGCTCGTAGACGCGCCCGTCGGGTAGGCCTTCGAGTGGGACGGCGTAGGTGGAGAAGGCGACCGGCGGGCTTTTTTCCGGTTCGTGTTTGGAGTTTTCGGCGAAGACCCGGAAGCGGTAGGCGGTGGCCGGTTCGAGGCCCGTGATCTCAGCGGAGAACGGAGTCGGCCCGGCGCTGGCGCCGAGCGCCGGCCCGTCAGGAGTTTCTTCGGCTTCGGCGAATTCCGACGCTTCGTATTTGGCGAGGGTGACGTACTGGAAGTGGTAGACGGTGGTCTTGGTGCCGTTGGGGTTGACGGTGGCTTCCAGGGTGGCGCCGGTCTCACCGACATGTGAGAAGGACACCGATTCGACCAGCGGCTTGGCGGCCAGGGCCGGGATCGCGTTGAACAAAGCGAGCGCGCCCATCGCGAGCAGGGCGACAAGGGCGAGCAGCGCCGGGCGATGCCGAAAGTGTTGTTCTGGGTGACCTGCCACTTTGTCGCTCTGCCTCCTCGGTTGTTTGGGTGCTGGTCGTGGTCGATGTGTATTTGCTCGGGTTACCGGTGGGTGACCGAGCCACGGACGCGATGGCGTTCCGTGGCTCGGCCCCAGGCCCGACTCAGGTCAGGCGCCGGTGCACGGCGGCTATGGCTTGCATTCACTCGTCCCCGGTTCTTCTTCGCAGCCGGTGACGGCAAACGTCCCAACTCCTTGGTTGGGTTCAGTGGGATCGATTGCGGTGAACTTGATGAATCCACCGGCAACGGTCAGGCCGGAGGAGGCCGTTCCCAGCTTGTGCACCCCCTGGAAAGCATCGTTGCCGGCGAAACCCACATATATGCAGAGCTCGCCTGGCTCGGCTTCGGGAGTGAAGGTAGTTTCGCCAGGGCACGCTCCGCCTGCTTCGAAGGCTCCGCCTTCTTGAGCTTCTCCGTAGTGGATGTGGCCTGCCTTGAGTTCGAACGGGAGCTTGATCGGGAACGAGAGCGGTGCAATGACACCGCGGGGGCCGTACATCGCGATTTCCTGCGTCGTCCCTTCAACGTCGACCTTGATCTTTTCCGGGGGGCCGGAGAGGGACCAGTACCCCGTCTCGGTGGCGCCGGGCGGCAGCGTGCCTCCGGCGGTCCAGGGCGAGCCTTCCTTGCCGTCCTTACCTTCTTTGCCATTGCAGATTTCGGCTTCTTCGCTAGAACCTTCGACTTCGTAGATCACGCCTCCCTTGCCGCCGCAGAGGGTGGCGCCTTCTTCGATAATTTCGGGGCTCTTGCCAGGAGCGCCGGTTTCGCCTTTGGGTCCGGCAGAGCCCTGCGGACCGGTCGCGCCTTTTGAGCCCTGCGGGCCGGTCGCGCCTTTTGAGCCCGCTCCTCCGTTCTGACCCGCCGGGCCAGCCGGCCCCGGCGCGCCCGGCTTGCCGGCGAACTTCTTGGCGATCTTTTCTACTTCCTTCTTCTGCTTGCCGGTGAGGGCGCCCTTGGCGGCGAAGGCCGCTCCGGTCATGGCCAGCACCAGGGCGACGCAGGCAACTACGAGGCCGGCGGTGCCGAACGGTTCGCGGATGGCGCGAACGGGGTGGCGTAGGCGTTTCATCGATCCTCCTCTTTGCTGCCGGCGTTCCCGACCGGCGGGGTTGGGTGGCTTTGAAGCTGGGGGCGGCGGCCGCGGGCGGCCCTCGGAACGGAGCCAGGGAGATCTCCGCTGGGGTGGGGGCCGCCGGCGCGGCCGCGGCGGATCCGCGAGATAGGGGGCGCGGATGCCGGTCGTGACCGGCGCCGGGCTCCACGGACGTCCGCGGTGGCGCCGCTATCGAAACTCTCTCTCCTCAAAATCTCGTCCTATCCGGCCCCGCCGATCGCCCTGGCGATCCCCTTTTGAGGCCTTATGTCCCTTGTGACTCGTTTCCGCCCGCCCCGCCGCTGGCGCCCCCGTAACCCATGGGAGCCGTGCGATTGGGCGGACGCGGAAAAAGATAAACGGATTGGCCTACTGGTGTCAAGGCCCGAGATGAATTATTCTAGGAACGAGGCAGGGTCTGAAGCACGTTAGCCGCATCAGACCAAGGAATCCGCCCGATTAGGCCAAAGCAGACAAAAAAGCCGCCATACCCGGTCAGAAGATCTAAACCAGCGCCTATCGCGGCGACTAGGCTGCGGACCCTGATGGTGCTGACGCCGTGGGGCGAGTCGGGAGGACTGCGCGACCGGAGGCTGAGACCCGGCCCCGGGGTGCCGCGCGAGGAGGTCGTCGCCAACCAGCGCGAGCGCCTCTTCGGGGCGATGGTGGCAAGCGTCGCCGCCCGCGGCTACCGCGCCACCACGGTCAACGACCTGGTCGAGATCTCGGGCGTCTCCAGCCGTACCTTCTACGACTTCTTCCCCGACAAGAAGGCCTGCTTCCTGGCGACGCTGGAAGCGATGATCGAAGCGGCGATCGCTTACGCGGCGCAGCAGGCCGGCGAGCGGGCGGGCGACCGGGCGACCGGGGGCGTGGTTCTGCCCGAGGCCGAGAGCGCCGGCGGGGACTGGGAGCTGCAGGCCGGGCAGGGCATGCGGGCCTTCGCGGAGATGATCGTGGCGCAGCCCGCCGCGGCCCGGCTGGCCCTGGTCGAGGCCTACAGCGCCGGCCCGGAGGCGCTGGTGCCGCTGGAACAGGCGATGGCGGGATTCGAATGGCTGACCCGGCAGGTGCTGGAACGCTCGCCCGAGCGGGCCGACATGCCGGCCGAGATGATCATGGCTCTGATGGGCGCCCAGCAGGAGATCGCCCGCAACCGCCTGCGCGAAGGGCGCGAGCGGGAGCTGCCCGGGCTGACCGACCAGATCTGGAGCCTGCTGCTCTCCTACCGCCCGCCGCCGGCGCCGCTGCGCCTCGCCGGGCGCCCGCCCAAGCCCCAGCCGGAGACGATCGAGGGCCACGACCACGCCGAGCGGGCGCTGCGGGCGCTGGCGGCGGTGGTGGCGGAGGAGGGGTACGCGGCGACGACCGTCGACGCCGTGCTGAAGCGGGCGCAGATGTCGGCGACCACCTTCTATGCCCACTTCCACGGCAAGGAAGACGCCATGCTGGCGGCGATCGACAGCGCCGGGGCGCAGATCGTCGCCGCGATGATGCCCGCCTTCCGCCGCGCCCCCGACTGGCCGCACGGGATCCGCGCCGCCTACGGCGCCTTCTTCAACTTCCTCGCCTCGCGCCCGGCGCTGGCGAACCTGGCCCTGGTCGAGGTCTACGCCGCCGGCCTCGAGGCGATGCAGCGCCGGCGCGACGCGCTGAGGGCGCTCGAGGACCTGGTCGCCGCCGGCTACGAGCTCGCGCCAAAGACCCCTGCGGTCACCGCCGAGGGCATCGCCGGCGGCGTCTACACCCTCGCCTACCGGCGCCTGCGCGAGTCGGGGCCGGAGGCACTGCCCGGCCTGGCGCCGGTATGCGCCTACATCACGCTCTCGCCCTTCGTCGGGCCCGATGAGGCGTGCCGGGTCGCCAACGGCGACGGGCGTGGGCGCGCGGGCGAGCGCGACTGACGGCGGGGGCCGCCGCAGGGCTGACAAACAGGTTGGCCTATCGCGGAGCCCAGGCGCTACCGTGACATCAAATGGTGACCAGGGGCAAGGACGGGGCGGTCGTTACGCCCTGGGGCGAATCCGGCGAGCTGCGGGAGCGGCGCCTGCGGCCCGGGCCGGGGGCGCCGCGAGAGGAGGTCGTCGCAAACCAGCGCGAGCGCCTCTTCGGGGCGATGGTGGCAAGCGTCGCCGAGCGCGGCTACATCGCCACCGCGGTCAACGACCTGGTCGAGATCTCGGGCGTCTCCAGCCGTACCTTCTACGACCTCTTCCCCGACAAGAAGGCCTGCTTCCTGGCGACGCTGGAAGCGATCGTCGAGGCGGCCGGCGCCTACGCCGTCAGCAACGGCGGGTCGGGGTCCGCGGACCCATCGCCAGCCGGCGACGAGGGCAGCTGGGAACGGCGGGCGCGCCAGGGCTTCGACGCCTTCGCCCGGATGGTCGCGCTGCAGCCGGCGGCGGCGCGGCTCGTCTTCACCGAGTCCTATGCGGCGGGGCCCGAGGCCGTGGCCCTGCTCGAAGACGCGGTCTCCGGGTTCGAATGGCTGGCGCGCCAGACGCTCGAGCAATCGCCCGAGCGGGCAGGGATGCCCGCCGAGATGATCGCCGCCCACATCGGGGCCCAGCAGGAGATAACCCGCACCCGGCTGCGTCGCGGCGAGGAGGCGGAGCTGCCGGAGCTGATGGACGAAATCTGGGACCTGCTGCTCTCCTACCGCCCGCCCCCGGAACCGCTGCGGCCGGCCGGCCGCGCCCCCCGCTTCGGCGAGGAAACGATCGACGGCCACGACCACGCCGAGCGAGCGCTGCGCGCCTTCGCCATCGTCGTCGCCGATGAGGGCTACGTGGCGACGACCGTCGAGGCGGTGCTGAAGCGGGCGCAGATGTCGGCGACCACCTTCTACGCCCACTTCCACGGCAAGGAAGACGCGATGCTGGCGGCGATCGACAGCGCCTGCGCGCAGATCGTCGCCGCGGTCCTCCCCGCCTTCCGCCGCGCGCCGGACTGGCCGACCGGGATCCGCGCCGCCTACGGGGCGCTCTGCAACTTCCTCGCCTCGCGGCCGGCGCTGGCGCAGCTGATCGCGGTCGAGATCTACGCCGCCGGCCCGGCCGCGCTGGAACGCCGCAGCGAAACCCTGAAGCCGCTGGAAGACCTGATCGGCGAGGGCTTTCAGCACCAGCCCGGAGCGCCGAAGCTGGCCGCCGAGGCGATCGCCGGGGGCGTCTTCACCCTGGTCAACAAGCGGCTGCGCGGGCCCGGCCCCGGCTCGCTCCCGAGCCTGGCGCCACTCCTCGCCTACATCACCCTCTCGCCATTCCTCGGGCCCGAGGAAGCGTGCCGGTTCGCCAACAGCGACGGCCGCAGCCGCCCCTCCCCGCGGCGAGCCGCCGGGCTCGCGGGCACCCGTTAAGCGCCGGGAACCGGTTTCGGCCCTCCGGTCATATAAGAGCGATGGGCGGACCGAGAAGCTCGACGAAAACCATCAGCGACGCAGTCCTGTGGACGCAGGCGCGCGGTGGCGATGCAGAGGCGTTCGGCGAGATCTACGCGCGCCATGCTCGCGCCGTCCATGCCTATTGCCTCTGGCGCACCGCCGATCCGCAGACGGCGGAGGACGCCGCGGCCACCGTCTTCCTCGAGGCGTGGCGACGGCGGGAGCGACTCAATCTGGAGACCGATTCGGCCGCGGCGCTGCTGCTCGGGATTGCCAACAACGTCGTGCGCGGGCACTGGCGCACCTCGCGCCGCCACTTCGAGGCGCTGGCGCGATTGCGGGCCGCGATGCCGACCAATGGGGCTGGACCCGAATCCGCGGCGATCGCGCGGATCGACGCCTTCCGCCATGTGCGCCAGGGCGCGGAGGCAATCAGGTCCCTGCCGCGGCGCGAGCGCGAGGTCCTGGCGCTGATCGCCGATGGAGACCTCAGCTACGAGGAGACCGCAAGCGCGCTCGGCGTCCCCATCGGCACAGTGCGCTCTCGCCCA
>JBQCCT010000093.1:0-6427 GCA_051961955.1 Solirubrobacterales bacterium | reverse complement strand
ACTTCTCCTCCAACAGCCCCAGCTTCACCCGCAGCCACACGGCGCTGATGGCGCTGGTCCAGGGTTTGGCCCACGGCCTCTACGCCCGCGACGAAGCCACGCACAAAGACCGCATCCGCGCGTACAAACTGAAGTAACGGGAGGGCGGCCGAGCCGTCTCCCTCCCTAAGATGCGGGAATGCCCGACCGCGCGACGTTTCGACTGAAGACCGGCCTTGCCGAGATGCTGAAAGGCGGGGTGATCATGGACGTGGTCACCCCCGAGGAGGCAAAGATCGCCGAGGAGGCCGGCGCCTGCGCAGTGATGGCGCTGGAGCGGGTTCCGGCCGACATTCGTCGCGACGGCGGCGTCGCTCGGATGTCTGATCCGGCGATGATCAAAGGCATCCAGGAGGCGGTCTCGATCCCGGTGATGGCGAAGGCCCGGATCGGCCACCTCGCCGAGGCACAGGTGCTGGAAGCGCTCGAAGTCGATTACATCGACGAGTCGGAGGTGCTGACCCCGGCCGACGAGCACAATCACATCGACAAGTTCGCCTTCGAGGTCCCGTTCGTCTGCGGGGCCACCAACCTCGGCGAGGCGCTGCGGCGGATCGGCGAGGGGGCGGCGATGATCCGCTCCAAGGGCGAGGCCGGCACCGGCAATGTGGTCGAGGCGGTCCGCCATATGCGGGAGATCACCTCCGGGATCAAGCGGCTGGCCCGCCTTGGTCCCGAGGAGCTCTCCGCGGAGGCGAAAGAACTGCGGGCTCCGCTCGAGGTCATCAAAGTCGTCGCCGAGGCCGGCCGTCTGCCGGTGCCGCTTTTCTGTGCCGGCGGCATCGCCACCCCGGCGGACGCGGCGCTGATGATGCAGTTGGGCGCCGAGGGCAACTTCGTCGGCTCCGGGATCTTCAAAAGCGCCGACCCCGAGCGGCGGGCGCGGGCGATCGTTGAGGCGACTACCCACTTCAATGACCCCCAGCGGGTCGCCGCCGCCTCGATCGGACTCGGAGAGGCGATGCCCGGGCTTGAGATCGCCGGCCTAGCCGCCGAGGACGCCCTGCTGCAGAACCGCGGAGCGTAGTGGCCCATCTCCGGGTCGGGGTCCTTGCTCTTCAGGGCGGCTTCGAAGCCCATCTAGAGACCCTGCGCCGACTTGGCGCCGAGCCGCACCAAGTCCGCACCCCGGACGAGATGGAGGGGTTGGATGCTCTCGTGATCCCCGGCGGGGAGAGCACGACGATCGGCAAGATGATCGATTCCGCCCATCTGGAGCCGGCGCTGCGTGCCCACTACGAGATGGGCCGGCCGATCCTCGGCACCTGTGCTGGCTTAATCGTCTGCGACGCCGAGCACCTCGGCTTCATCGACGCCACCGCCAGGCGCAACGCCTTCGGCCGCCAGCTGCAGAGCTTCGAGGCTGACCTCGAGGTGACGGGGGTGGGGGACGAGCCGCTGCGCGCCGTCTTCATCCGCGCCCCCTGGGTAGAGCGCTGCGGACCCGGGGTGGAGGTGCTGGCCTCCTACGACGGCCATCCAGTGGCGATCCGCGAAGGCAGCGTCCTTGCTTGTGCCTTCCACCCGGAGCTGACCGACGACCCGCGGTTCCACGCGATCTTCATGGCAATGACTACCGCCGCCCGGGAGCGGGCGGGGGAGGAGGCGGCACGATCATGAGCGGCGGCGACCCGAGGACCCAGAACCTGGCGAAGATCCTGGTCGGCTACTCGACCCAGGTGAAAGAGGACGACGTCGTCTCGATCGACGGCGAGAGCGCGGCGGCGCCGCTGCTGCTGGCGGTCTACGAAGAGGTGCTGAAGGCTGGCGGGCATCCGGCCCTGAACGTCGCCCTCGAGGGGCAGATCGCGGCTTACTTCAAGCAGGCCTCCGACAAGCAGCTGGAATGGATTTCGCCTTTTGCGGAGTGGATGGTCGACAACGCCGATGTGCGGATCGCGATCGGCGCCAGCACCAATACCCGCGAGCTCTCCGGCGTGCCGCCGGAGCGCCAGACCCTGCGCCAGTCGGTGACCGGCGACTTGATGAAACGAGCGATGCAGCGCAGCGCCGAAGGGGATTTCCGCTGGGTCTACACGCTCTATCCGACCAGCGCTTACGCCTCTGAGGCGGAGATGAGCCTGGCCGACTACGAAGATTTCTACTACGGCGCCTGCCTGGCGACCGACCCCGAGCCGCTGACCGCCTGGAAGCGCGCCTCCGAAGAGACGACGCGCCTGGCGGAGTGGATCGAGGGGCACGAGGAGGTGCGGGTGACCGCGCCTGGCACCGACATCACCCTCGGCATCGCCGGGCGCAAGTTCATCCCCTGCATCGGCGACAACAACATGCCTGACGGCGAGTTCTTCACCGGCCCGGTTGAGGACTCGGTCGAAGGCGAAGTCAGCTTCCACCTGCCGGCGGTGATCGGTGGTCGCGAGGTATCCGGCGTGCGCCTACGCTTCGACTCCGGCAAAGTCGTCGACGCCTCGGCCGAACGCGGCGAGGAGTACCTGCTGAAGCTGCTCGACACCGACGAGGGCGCCCGCACCCTCGGCGAGCTCGGGATCGGCACCAACTACGGGATCCCGAAAGGCACCCGCGAGGTTCTGCTGGACGAGAAGATCGGCGGCACCGTCCACATGGCGGTCGGCGCCAGCTATCCCGAGTCCGGCGGCGAGAACGAGTCCGCCGTCCACACCGACCTGGTCTGCGACCTCCGCCTCGGCGGCAAGCTCGAAGTGGATGGCGTGGTGATGCAGGAAGACGGCCGCTTCGTCGTCTAGGTCTGGGTGGCGATCGCGGCGATCGTCCCCAGGAAGCCGACCAGCATCGTCCCGATCAGGCCGTAGGTGAGATACGTCAGGTCGGACCGGAGCGCCCTGAATTCCTGTCGCATTTCGGCAAAGCCGGTGTCCGTTCGCTCCTCGAGCCGGCCCACCCTCGCGTTGAGGTCGTCGAGCCGGTTGCCCGTCCAAGCTTCCCTTGCCATCACCGCCATGATGCCAGGTTACCGGGTCAGGTGTAACGTGTTGTGCGCGAAATGAAAAAGTTTCGCAAATTTAATGTGCCGGCTTACTGATTTGGGATCGGAGAGCCGGCGAGGAGGAAGAACCAGACGGTGAGG
Source organism: Solirubrobacterales bacterium (assembly GCA_051961955.1). Lineage (GTDB taxonomy): Bacteria > Actinomycetota > Thermoleophilia > Solirubrobacterales > 70-9 > VAYN01. The sequence goes on along the minus strand of JBQCCT010000093.1, from coordinate 3,321 downwards.
GCGAGGCCGGCGAGCAGCACCGAGCTCATCAGCACCGCCTCGACCACGGTCACCGAGCCCTGGATCGGAGCCGTGTCGCGCATGCTCTTCAGCCAGCTGGGGCGGATCGGCGCCAGCCGGTTGGTGCCGGTGAGGCGGATGTAGAGGTTGTTGAGGCGACCGATCAGCCAGGCGATGATCAGGATTGAGGCGACGATCCCCACCGCCACGATTGCGTAGGGGCCGCCGCTGGGGAACTGGGTATGCGAGAGCTTGGAGGCGATGTAGACCCAACTCAGCGGGATCACCGTCCAGAGTGAAAAAGCCGCCAGGAGCATGGCAAGGAAGACAAACCCTGCGGCGAGGCTCTGGACGGGTCGGTGAACGCGCTGGGCTGGTCTTTGGGCTGGCGCCTTCGTGGCCATGGGGCTAGTTCATAGAATGGCAGGCAATGTCCGGTCACTCCAAGTGGCGCTCGATCAAACACAAGAAGGGCGCCGCCGATGCGAAACGGGGCAAGCTCTTCAGCAAGCTCGCCCGGGCGATAACCGTCGCTGCGCGTGACGGCGGCGGCGACCCCAGCGGCAACCCTACCCTGGCGACGGCGATCCAGAAGGCCAAAGACGCCTCGATGCCAAAGGACAAGATCCAGAAAGCGATCGATGTCGGCACTGGAGCGGGTTCCGACGGCGCCGCGATCGAAAGGATCGTCTACGAGGGCTACGGCCCGGCCGGCGTCGCGGTCCTGGTCGAGGCATTGACCGACAACCGCAACCGCGCCAGCGCCGAGATCCGGCACGCTTTCTCCAAACACGGCGGCAGCCTCGGCGAGCCCGGCTCGGTCGCTTGGATTTTCGAGAAAAAGGGCGCGATCGTCGTCGATTCCAGCCGTTATGGCGAGGATGACCTGATCGGGGCGATCGATGCCGGTGCCGAGGACGTTCGCGAGGACGGTGACCAGCTGCGGGTTATCTGCGAGCCGAGCGACCTGACTCCGGTTCGTAAAGCCCTGGAGGGCGAAGGCATCGAGATCGTCTCCGCCGGCTTGGCAACCGAACCAAAAAGCACGGTTGAGCTGAAAGGCCATGACGCCGAACGCTTGCTCAAACTGCTGGATGCTCTCGACGATCAGGACGACGTCGACGAGGTCTACGCGAACTTCGACATTCCCGCCGACGTTCTCGAGAAGCTGGCTGCCTAGGAGGCATCCGACCCGAATCCGAGAATCACTACCTGTGCAGGTAGTGATCGGCATTGACCCTGGTGCTGCGAACCTCGGCTTCGGCGTGGTTCGGGTGGAGGGAAGCCATATGGTGGCTCTCGACGGCGGCGTGGTGGAGACGACGCCGGACTTGCCGATGGAGCGGCGGCTGGCGCGGATCCACCAGGCGCTGGCCGAGCTGATCGCCTGGCACGAGCCGAAGGCGATGGCGATCGAGGAGGTCTACTTCGGCAAGAACGTGCGCTCGGCGATGGCCGTCGGGCAGGCAAGTGGCGTGGCGATGCTGGCGGCGGCCGAGCGCGGCGTCGGCTGTTTCGCCTACACGCCGCAGGCGATCAAGATGGCCGTCTGCGGCTCCGGAGCGGCTGGCAAGCGCCAGGTCCAGAGGATGGTCGGGACCCTGCTCGGGCTGCCCGAGCCGCCGACGCCAGACCATGCCGCCGACGCCCTCGCTGTGGCGATTTGTCACGGTGGCAGCACTGGCCATCGGCGCGCCGCCGGGATCGCCGAGGAAGTAACTGAGGCGATGAACCGGGAGCGGCTGGCCGGATGATTGCCGCCGTGCGAGGCGAGGTGATGGTGCGGCGGGCGGACCACGTCGTGATCGACGCCGGCGGCGTCGGCTATCGGCTGACGGTCTCCTCTGAGACGCTAAAAGGCGTGCCGGCAACGGGGCGCGACGCTTTTTTGCACGCCGAGCTGATCTCCCGCGACGACTCGCTCTCCCTCTACGGCTTCTCCTCCGAGGAGGAGCGGGACCTCTTCCGGCTGCTGATCACGGTCGGCGGCGTCGGCCCCAAAGTCGCGATCGCCACCCTCTCCGGAGGCACTGCGCGTGATCTCCTACGAGCAATTGCCGCCGGGGACGCCAAACGCTTCCAGGCGGTGCCGGGGATCGGCAAGCGGACCGCCGAACGGATCATCGTCGAGCTGCGCGAGAAAGTCGCCGGGGCGTTGGAGGAGGAGGTGGCGCTAGCGGCGGCGGAGGAGGGCGACGCCCGGGCGCTCGCCCGCGACGGCCTCGTCAACCTCGGCTACGCGCCGCTGGAAGCCGAGCAGCTTCTGGACGGCGTCGAGGGGTCGGAGCCGCAGGAGCTGGTCGCGGCCGCCCTGCGCAAGGCCGGAGCCTCGAGGAACGCCGCATGAGTGGTCCGCCCGAGATCGGGGGCAACCGGATCCGGACGCCGGGGATTGAGGGCGAGCCGGTGCCCGTGGACGCCGAGGTGAAAATCCATGATGCCCGCGCCGAGGCCCCCGATGAGGACCTCGATCGCTCGCTGCGCCCGGCGACCCTCGACGACTTCGTCAACCAGCAGCAGGTGACCGACCAGCTGGCGATCTTCATCGAGGCTGCCAAGCGCCGCGGGGAGCCGCTCGACCACGTCCTCCTCGCCGGGCCGCCCGGGTTGGGCAAGACCTCGCTCGCCCACATCGTCGCCGCCGAGATGGGCGTGCCGATGGTGCAGACGGCCGGACCGGCGCTGGAGCGCAAGGCCGATGTCGCCTCCTTCCTCACTTCGCTGGAGCCCGGCAGCGTCTTCTTCATCGACGAGATCCACCGCCTCGGCCGCGCCGTCGAGGAGACGCTCTACCCGGCGATGGAGGACGGCGAGCTGCCGGTGGTGCTGGGCCAGGGCGCCGGGGCGCGGACGGTGACGCTGCCCCTGCCGCCGTTCACCCTGGTCGGGGCGACGACCCGCGCGGGGTTGCTGACGACGCCGCTGCGGGACCGCTTCGGCGTCTCCCATCGGCTCGAGTACTACGCGCCCGAGCACCTGGCGCTGATCGTCGAGCGCTCGGCCGGGATCCTCGGGGTCGAGATCGATGCCGGCGGCGCCGAGACGATCGCCTCCCGCTCGCGCGGAACGCCGCGGGTCGCCAACCGTCTGCTGAAGCGGGTGCGGGACTTCGCCCAGGTGAAGGGCAGCGGCCGGATCGGCACCGAGGTGGCGGCTGCCGCCCTGGAGATGCTCGAGGTCGACGCCGGCGGGCTCGACCGCAGCGACCGGGCGCTGCTGGAGACGATCGCGACCAAGTTCGGCGGCGGCCCGGTCGGGCTCTCGACGCTGGCGATCGCGATCGGCGAGGAGCAGGACACGATCGAGGACGTACTCGAGCCC
>JBQCCT010000092.1:0-17297 GCA_051961955.1 Solirubrobacterales bacterium | reverse complement strand
ATCTGCCAATCCCGAGGCGACGGGCTCGACAGTGCTCACGCGGTGGTCCCGAACAGCACCACGTGTAGCTTTTCAGCCAGCCGGGCGTTGCCGACGGCTTGGGGTGCCGGTGAGTCACCCGCAACGTGGCATAACCCGCCCGCATCAGTTCCCGGTCGCGCCAGCGGTTGCGCTCGAAGGCGACGTGGGTCGCGTGGAAGTCGCGGCTGTCGGCCTCGAGGACGAACCGGTGGTCGGGCCAGAGGAAGTCGACCTCGATGCGGCCGGTCTCGAGGCCGACTGGAGCGTTGAGGAGCGGGGTGGGGAGCTTGCGACGGACGAGCAGCGGCAGGATCTTCGCCTCAAGCGGGCTCTTCAGACGTCCCTTCTTGGCGACGGGGGCTGCGCTGCGCCATTCCTCGACGAGCGCCAGTAGAGATCGCACGCCGCGGCGGCCCGGATCAGCCGCCGCTTCGATTGCCGTAATGTCGAGCGTCCGCCGCTGCGCCGCCCGCTCGAAGGCGCTGCGGAGGGTCCAAGTGCTGGAGACGCCAGCGAGGTCGACCAGGGTCCGCGTCGGGCTGGTGCAGGGAATGCCGCCCACGGTCCCGACCTCGTCAGGTCGCGGCGGTCGCACGCGGTGGAAGCGGATGCCGTCGATGCCGCGTCCTCGCGAGCCCGGAGCGATTACGTCGATGACCACTGGTCCCTTGTCGATTAAGCCCAAAAGCGCCGCTGCACTGCGGTGGGCGACAACGGTTCCCGGGCCGCAAGCGAGGGTCGCGGCTCGTAACCGCCCGAGCCCATTAGCAAGTGGGAGGCCGTATGCGTAAACACCGTGGAAAACTCGATGAAGTTGGCCAAGCTTGACCGCGTGGGCAATTGCGCCCTCGCCCATCCCTGCGGCGCGCAGTTGCTGGCGCGATACGACTCCATGCTGACTGGCGGCGAGACGCGCGAGAGAGGGGCCAAAATCGGTGCGACTTACGGTTGCCATACATCCATAAGTCGCACCGCCGTGAGATTCGCCCCCCTGCTCTGAGAAGATTCAACGGAGTGAGCGGAAACGGAAGCAGCGGAAACCTGGAATTCGGCGCTTACCAGGCTCCCCAGCAGCGGCTCTTTGCCGTGCGGGGTGCTGTGCAGGCGGAGGCGAACGAGGGGGAGGCGATCCTTACCGCCACCGAGGAGCTGATGCGGGAGCTGATTGGGCGCAATGGGCTCGAGCCGGCGGACATGGTCAGTTGCCTGTTCACGACTACGGATGACCTCGACGCCGAGTTCCCGGCGGTCGCGGCGCGGGATTTGGGGCTGACAGCGGTCCCCTTGATGTGCTGCCGCGAGATCCCGGTCCCCGGCTCGATGCCGCGGGTGATCCGGGTGATGCTGCACTTCTACGCGGCGGCGGGCCATGAGCCCGAGCACGTCTACGTTGGCGCGGCGCAAAAGCTGCGCACCGACCTGCACGCCGCGCAGTAGCGCGGCACGCTCCCGCCAGGCGGGGTGCGGTTTGGCCCATCCCTCCTGGTTCCGTCACAATCGGCGCGATGACGATCACCTTCGCCGAGAAGCTCGCCCGCATGCCCGGCTACCAGGCCGGCGTCCCGACCGGCCAGGCGCCGGAGGCGATCGCCTCCGGCAACATCGCCCAGCTCGCCTCCAACGAGTCGCCCTTCCCGCCGCACCCGCAGGTGGTCGAGGCGATCGCCAAGGCGGCCGCGGCGATGCACCGCTACCCGGACCCCGATGCGACCCTGCTGCGCCGCCGCCTCGCCGAGCGCTACGAGACCGAGCCCGGGCGGATCGCCGTCGGCAACGGCTCCTGCGAGCTGCTGCTGGCCGCCGCCGACGCGCTCTGCGAGCCCGGCGCCGAGATCGTCTACGCCTGGCCGGCCTTCTCGATGTACCCGTACCTGCCGGCGCTGACCGGTGCCCGCGAGATCCGCGTGCCGCTGGCCGAGGGCGAAGTCCACGACCTCGACGCGATGGCGATCGAGGTGACGGCGGCGACCCAGCTGCTGATCGTCTGCAACCCCAACAACCCGACCGCGACCCACATCCCGGCGGCCGAGATCGCCGCCTTCTGCGAGCGGATCCCGCCGCACGTGACGATCGTCCTCGACGAGGCCTATGTCGAGTTCCAGACCCACGACGACCCCGACGCCACCTTTGACCTGCTCGACGACTTCCCCAACCTGGTCGTCCTGCGCACCTTCAGCAAGTGCTACGGCCTGGCCGGGCTCCGGGTCGGCTACGCGATCGGCTCGGCCGGCTTCCGCGCCGCCGTCGACGCGGTGCGCCAGCCCTTCAGCGTCAACGCCCTCGCCCAGGCGGCCGGGGCGGAGGCGATCCTGCACCAGGACGACGTCCTGCGCCGGGTCGAGAGCACGATCGCCGCCCGCCTCACCGTCGAGGAGGGTCTCCGGGGCCTCGGCCTGCGGACCACCGACACCCACGCCAACTTCTCCTGGGTCGACCTCGGCGACGCCGACGAAGCCGAGATCGTCGCCGGCCTCGCCGAGGCGGACATCACCGTTCGTCCCGGCAAAGCCCTCGGCGGTCCCGGCCACATCCGCGTCAGCTACGGCACGGCCGCGGAGAACGAGCGCTTCCTGCAGGTACTATCAGAACTACTTGACTAATAGCTGTCGCGTGATAGAACCTCATGCAAGGTGAGGTTGGACAAGCCAACATCCGCGACCGGCTCGACTGCGCTCAGCGCTGCCGTCGCGCGCGGCGACATCACCTATTGGCGATTTAGCTAGGCGTTCGGCCCAGCGGCGGCGCGCCGCCTGAAGGACCCGGATCTCCCGGGGCCGGGCGCCGTTCACATCGGGGAGTTCGCTCGTGCGCCGGCCAACCTGGCAGCGGGCGACCAGAAAGTACGATTCAAGGGATTTGGAGAAAGGCGAAGGCAATATGTTCATCGGGATGGAGGGGGCGAAACGAGACGGCGTCCGCGACCAGCGGATCGCCAAAGTGGTCGAGCTGGCGCCGCCGGAACGGCTGCTGGAGGAACTGCCGCTCGGCGCGGAGCGGGCGAAAGCGCTGATTCGCGGGCGCGAAGAAGTCCGCGAAGTGATGCAGGGAAAAGACCCGCGGCTGATGGTCGTGGTCGGGCCATGCAGCGTCCACGACCCGAAGGCGGCGATGGAGTACGCGACCAAGCTGGGCGCGCTGGCGCGCTCACTGGGCGACGAGCTGCTGATCGTGATGCGCGTGTACTTCGAGAAGCCGCGGACGACGACCGGCTGGAAGGGCCTGATCAACGATCCGCACCTGGACGAAAGCGGTGACGTCAACGCCGGCCTGCGGATCGCTCGCAAGCTGCTGCTGGAAGTGACCGACGCGGGGCTGCCGATCGGCTGCGAGTTCCTCGACCCGATCACGCCGCAGTACATCGCCGACTGCGTCGCCTGGGGTGCGATCGGCGCGCGCACCTCGGAGAGCCAGACGCACCGCCAGCTCGCTTCCGGCCTCTCGATGCCGATCGGCTTCAAGAACCGGACCGACGGCAACGTCCAGATCGCGGTCGACGCGGTGCGGGCGGCGGCGGCCTCGCACGCCTTCGCCGGGATCGACGACGCCGGCATGCCGGCGATCCTGCACACGACCGGCAACCCGGACTGCCACATCATCCTCCGCGGCGGCCACGGCGTCCCCAACTACCACCCGCCGGAGGTCGAGGACGCGCTGGTCACGCTCGGCGTCGCCGGGCTGCCGGAGCGGCTGGTGATCGACGCCTCCCACGACAACAGCGGCAAGGATCCGGAAAAGCAGTTTTTCGCCGCTGGCGAACTCGCCGACCAGATCGCCGACGGCAACAAGGCGATCGTCGGGGTGATGCTGGAGTCGTTCCTCGTCGAGGGGCGCCAGAACCTCGAGCCGGGCGCGGAGCTGACCTACGGGCAGTCGATCACCGACGCCTGCATCGGCTGGGAGGACACCGTCACCGCGCTGGAACGGTTCGGGGCCGCTGTGGAAGCGCGACGGGGGTAGGTGGGGCCCGTCCCGACCCAGCCGACGAGGATCGCCGTCCTCGGGGTGGGCCTGATCGGAGGCTCGATCGGGCTCGCCGCTCGGCGGCGCCTGGGCGCCGAGGTGGTCGGCTGCGGCCGCAACCCGGCGAACCTGGAACGGGCGGTGGCGCTGGGGGCGATCGACCGCGCCGCCGGCTCGGTGGCCGAGGCCTGCGCGGACGCCGACGCGGTCTTCTGCTGCGCGCCGGTGGCGGCGCTGCCGGGGCAGGCGCGTGAGGCGCTGGCGGCCTGCGGGCCGGAGGCGGTCGTCACCGACGTCGGCTCGACCAAGGGCCAGTTGGTGGCGGCGGTCGGCGAGGACGAGCGCTTCATCGGCGGCCATCCGCTGGCGGGGGCGGAGACGGCGGGGGTCGAGAACGCCCGCGAGGACCTCTTCGAGGGCGCGCGCTGGTACCTGACGCCGACCGAGCGCTCCAGCGGCCTCCTCTACGACCGCCTGCAGCGGACACTCTCGGCGCTTGGCGCCCGGCCGCAGGCGATCGACCCGCAGGGCCACGACCGCCTGCTGGCGACGATCAGCCACCTGCCGCACGTGCTCGCCAACGTGCTCGCCTCGGAGGCGGCGGAGTCGCTGACGCAGGGCTCAGAGCGGCTTCCCGACGTCGGGCCGAGCTTCCGCGACGCGACCCGCGTCGCCGGCTCCAACCCGGCGATCTGGGCCGACATCTTCGCCAGCAACCGGGCGGCGGTCGCCGACTCGGTCGACGCGGCGGCGGGGCGCCTGCGCGAAGCCGCCGAGCTGATCCGCTCCGGCGACCGCGAGTCGGTCGCCGTCTGGCACGCGGCGGCGGGGGCCGACCGCCGGCGCCTGCTCGAAGCCGAGTCCGCGGAGGGGCCGCTGTGCGAGTTGCGGATCGTCGTCGCCAACAAGCCGGGGACGATCGCCGAGCTGGCGCTGGCGCTGGGTGAGGCCGGGGTCAACATCGAGGACATGGCCCTGCACCCGGCGCCCGACATGACCTCCGGCGCGGTCTCGCTCTGGGTAGCCGGCGACGATGGCGCCCAGAAGGCGGCCGAGCTGGTGCGCAGCCTCGGCCACACGGTCACGCTCGTCGACGGCGGCGACTGAGTAGCGCTGAGGAGCGACTAGGCTCGCGCCGATGACCCGCTTCGACCCCTCAGGCCCCCTGCGCCGCTGGTTGCGCCCGCCGTCCGACAAGTCGATCTCCCACCGCGCGGCGCTGATCGCGGCGATGGGGGAGGGGGAGACGGAGATCCTGTCCTACCTGGATGCAGCGGATACGCGCTCCACGCTGGCGGCAGCGGAGGCACTCGGGGCAGAGGTGAAGATCACGCACTCACACGTCAACGCAGCTCCCTCCGCGCGTGAACCGGCTGGCTCTTGGGGATTGGCCATGCGCATCCGCGGAGTAGGTTTGCGCGGCGCCGGTCCGGCGACGATCGACGTCGGTAACGCGGGGACGCTGCTGCGGCTGCTACCGGGTTGGTTGGCGGGGCAGGTAGGGGAGGAGTGGACCCTCGATGGCGACGAGTCGATCCGCCGCCGCCCGGTCGACCGGATCGCGGTGCCGCTGCGTCAGATGGGCGCCTCTCTCACCGGTCGCGAAGATCGCCTGCCGCCGCTGGAAATTGAGGGTGCCCCCCTCCACGGCATCACCTACGAGATGCCGATCGCCAGCGCCCAGGTCAAGAGCTGCCTGCTCTTCGCCGGCCTACTGGCAGAGGGGGAGACTCGGATAGTCGAGCCCCTACCCAGCCGTGATCACACCGAGCGAATGCTCGCCGCGGCCGGCGCCTCAATCCAGCGGGACGGCGACGCGGTCATAGTGCGGCCGGCGGAGCGCCTCGAACCGGAGTCGATCATCGTTCCCGCCGACATCTCCTCGGCTGCCTTCTTCGTCGTTGCTGCTCTGCTTGTTCCCGGCAGCGAAGTCATCCTCGAACAGGTCGGGGTCAACCCGACCCGCACCGGATTGCTGACGATCCTCAAGCGAATGGGCGCGGGTATCGAACCGGACTTCGAAGGGTGGTCAGGTGGAGAACCGACGGCCGCGCTGCAGGTGCGCTCGACCGCCCTCCAAGCCACCGAGGTAGGCGGGGCCGAGATTCCGCTGGCGATCGACGAGCTGCCGCTGGTCGCTCTCGCCGCCTGTTTTGCCGAGGGGACGACCGTGATCCGCGATGCCGAGGAGCTGCGGCGCAAGGAGTCGGACCGGATCGAGACCGTGACCGCGGCGCTGCGGGCGCTCGGCGGCGAGGTCGAGCCGACTGCGGACGGGATGGCGATCGAGGGCACCGGTGGCCTGCGCGGCGGCGCGATCGACTCCCACGGCGACCACCGGATCGCGATGCTCGGCGCCGTCGCCGGCCTCGCCTCGCGCGAGGGCGTCGAGGTGCGCGGCATGGAGGCCGCTGCCGTCAGCTATCCCGGTTTCAAGGCCGACCTCCGCTCACTGCTCGGGGGATGAGGTGCGGGGCGTCGACCTCGACGTGGAGCGGCTGGGAGAGGGCCCGCCGGTCCTCTTCGTCCCGGGCAGCGTCGTCGGGGCGGACCTGACCTGGCGCCGCCAGCGCGCGCTCAGGCGCGACTGGACGCTGATCTTCCCCAGCCGGCCCGGCTTCGGCGCCAGCCCGCCGTTGCCGCGCAACGACTTCGAGGCCGAAGCGTCGCTGTTCGCGGAGCTGCTCGGCGACGGCGCCCACCTCGTCGGCCATTCCTACGGCGCGGTGATCGCCCTCTACGCGGCGGCGCTGCGTCCCGAGGCGGCGCTCTCGCTCACCGTCTCCGAGCCGGGCGCCCTGCAGCTTGCAGGCACGCCGGAGGCGGCGGAGATGATCGCCAACGGGGAGCGCCTCTACGCCGCGGCCGACTCGATCACGCCACTCGACTTCGTCCGCATGTTCCGCTTCGGCGCCAACTCCGCCCGCGAGACGCCCGCCGAGCTGCCGGAGCCGCTGCGCCGCGGGGCCGAGCTGGCGATGCACGAGCGCCCACCCTGGGAGGGCGAGGTCCCGCTCGACGCCCTCGCCGCGGCCGGCTTTCCAGTGCTCGTCATCTCCGGCGGCCACTCGCCCGTGTTCGAGGCCGTCTGCGACCGCCTGGCCGAGGCCCTGGAGGCCGAGCGGGCAACGATCGAAGGCAAGGGCCACAGCGTCCCCGAGACCGGCGAGCCTTACAACCGCCTCCTGGAGCGATTCCTAACCTCACACGAAGCCGGCTGAGCATCGTTTCCACCCTTTTAGCCCCTATAGGGCCCACAGCTCTGGAAACGACGAGCAATACGCTGCCGCCATGGTGATCGCGATCGACGGGCCCGCCGGGGCCGGCAAGTCCACGGTCGCGCGCGCCGTTGCGGTCGAGATCGACTTCACCTACCTCGACTCGGGGGCGATGTACCGCTGCGTGGCGCTGGCGGCGCTGGAGGGCGATGTGCCACTCGACGACGGCGAGGCGCTGGGGGCGCTGGCCGAGGGGTTGGAGATCGGCTTTGACGGCCGCCGCATCCTGCTCGGCGAGCGCGACGTCAGCGACGAGATCCGCGCCCCGCAGGTCAGCGCCGTCGCCTCCAAGATCTCCGTTCACCGGCGCGTGCGCGAGGCGATGGTCGCCCGCCAGCGTGAACTGATCGCCGTTGGCCGCTATGTAGCCGAGGGCCGCGACATCGGCACCGTCGTCAGCCCCGAGGCGCCGCTGAAGATCTTCCTCACCGCCTCCGAAGAGGAGCGGGCGCGACGCCGCGCGGTGGAGACCGGCGAGCCGGTCGCGGAGGTACTGGAGGCGCAGCGCCGCCGCGACGCCAGCGACACCGAGCGCGAGCATGGCGCCCTACGTGCCGCCGACGACGCGGTCGAGGTCGACACGACGGGGCTCACCTTCGACGAAGTCGTCAGTCGCGTGGTATCGCTCGCCCGCGAACGGGGGCTCGCATGAGGCGGGGCGCTTTCCTCTCGCTGTCCGAGAGCAAATCGCCCCGGGGGCGACAATGAGCCTGCCGACCGTCGCCGTCGTCGGCTTCCCCAACGTCGGCAAGAGCACTCTCGTCAACCGGCTGGTCGGCGGCAACGAGGCCGTCACCTCGCCCGAGCCTGGCGTCACCCGCGACCGCAAGCGGCTGGCCACCGAGTGGAACGGCGTTGCCTTCGAGCTCGTCGACACCGGCGGCATCGACCTCGGCGACGAGGCGGAGCTGGCGCGCGACGTGCAGGCACAAGCGCGACTGGCGATCGCCGAAGCCGACGCGATCGTGATGGTCGTCGACGGCCGTGCCGGGCTGCGGGCGGGCGACGCCGAGCTGGCGAAGACGCTGCGCGGCGGCGAGGTGCCGGTGCTGGTCGTCGTCAACAAGGCCGACCGGCCGAACGACTCCGGGATCACTGCCGAGTTCCATGCGCTGGGGCTGGGCGAGCCGCTGGCGGTTTCCGCCACCCACGGGCTCGGCACCGGCGACCTGCTGGACGCGATCGTCGCCGCCCTCGGCGAGCGCGAGCCGCAGGCGGCCGAGGACGACGCTGTCCGGGTCGCGGTGATCGGCCGCCCCAACGTCGGCAAGTCCTCGCTGGTCAACGCCTTTCTCGGCTCCGACCGGGTGATCGTCTCCGACATGGCCGGCACCACCCGCGACGCGATCGACACCGAGCTCGAGGTCGACGGCCGGCGGGTGATCCTCGTCGATACCGCCGGGCTGCGGCGCCGCTCGAAGGTGGCGGGGACCATCGATTACTACGCGCAGCTTCGCTCCGAACGGGCGGTCGAGCGGGCCGACGTGGCGATCGTCGTCTGCGACGCCTCCGAGGGCGTCACCGCCGAGGACCTGCGGGTGGCGGAGACGGCGATGAAGGCGGGTTGCGCGAGCCTGCTGGCGATGAACAAGTGGGACATCGGCGAGACCGACATCGACGACGCCCGCGCCCGGGTCGAGCGCAAGCTGCGGCTGCGGCCGGCGGTGATCACGGTCTCGGCCAAGCACGGGCGCAACGTCGGCACCTTGCTGCCGCGGGCGCTGCAGCTCGCCGACAAGGCCGCCGAGCGGATCCCGACCCCGGAGCTGAACCGCTTCGTCAACGACGTCGTCGCCAAGAACCAGCCGCCATCGAAACGCGGCCGCCGCCTGCGGCTCTTCTACGCCGCCCAGGTGGGGGAGAGGCCGCCGCGGATCGCGATCCAGGTTAACGACCGCAAGCTGATCACCCGCGACTGGGCCTACCACCTGGAGAACCGGATGCGGGAGACCTACGAGTTGGAGGGGGTTCCGCTGGTCATCGACTTCGTCCCGCGGTCGGGCTACCGAGGCCGCGAGTGACGCCGGGCGTCTTCGGTCGATCTTCCTTTACTCTTCCGCTCATGCCTACTTCCAAGCCGCTCGCCGAGGGCGAGCACCTCTTCACGTCGGAGTCAGTCACCGAGGGCCATCCGGACAAGGTCGCCGACGCGATCTCCGACGGGGTGCTCGACGCGATCATGGGCGAGGACCCGGGCGGCCGGGTCGCCTGCGAGACGCTGGTCAACACCGGCATGGCGGTCGTCTCCGGCGAGATCTCCACCGAGGTCCACCTCAACATCCCGGAGATCGTCCGCGAGACGGTGCGCGGGATCGGCTACGACCACGGCAACTACGGCTACCACTGCGACCACATCTCGGTCCTCACCTCGATCGACAAGCAGTCGCCCGACATCGCCCAGGGCGTGAACCAGGCCTACGAGACCAAAGTCGACCCCTCTGACAACGACGAGCTCGACCTCGCCGGGGCGGGCGACCAGGGGATGATGTTCGGCTACGCCAGCGACGAGACCGAGGCGCTTATGCCGATGCCGATCCACCTCGCCCACCGTCTTGCCGAACAGCTGGCGAGGGTCCGCAAGGACGGCACGCTCGGCTATCTCGGCCCCGACGGGAAGACCCAGGTCAGCGTCCGCTACGCGTACGGCCGCCCGGTCTCCGTCGAGAAGCTGCTGATCTCCACCCAGCACGACGAGGGGGTCGACTCGCAGACCCAGATCAAGCCGGAGCTGTGGGAGGGCGTCGTCCTTCCCGTCCTGCAGGAGGAGGTTCCGGGGCGCTTCGACGAGAGCTCGCTCCAGGACCAGTTCCTCGTCAACCCGACCGGCAAGTTCGTGATCGGCGGCCCGGTCGGCGATGCCGGCCTCACCGGCCGCAAGATCATCGTCGACACCTACGGGGGCATGGCCCGCCACGGCGGCGGCGCCTTCTCCGGCAAGGACCCGTCGAAGGTCGACCGCTCGGCCGCCTACGCCGCCCGCCACGTGGCGAAGAACGTCGTCGCCGCCGGCCTGGCGCAGCGCTGCGAGGTCCAGGTCGCCTACGCGATCGGCGTCGCCCATCCGGTCTCACTGATGGTCGAGACCTTCGGCACCGGCAAGCTCCCCGACAGCCGCATCTCCGAGCTGGTGGAAGCGGAGTTCGACATGCGCCCCGGCGCCTTCCGCAAGTACCTCGACCTCCACCGCCCGATCTTCCAGAAGACCGCCGCCTACGGCCACTTCGGCCGCGAGGACAGCGACTTCACCTGGGAGCAGACGGACCGCGCCGACGCGTTGCGCGAGGCGGCGGGCGCAGAAGCCGCCGCGGCGTAAGCATCTCTCGCAAAGTCCGAGTTCAGCGGGCGCATGGAGGCGGGGTAAGGGGGAGAGCCAGCGCCTTCCGAAGCTTGGGGGGCTATGGCACCCCAAATCTCGGAGAGGCAGAGTCAGCAAGCGGGGCAGTTGGCCCGCCGGCAGCATGGAGTGCTCACGCGAAAGGATCTGTTGGGACTCGGATTCAGCCCTGAAGCGATCAAATATCGGGTTCGCAAGGGCCGCTTGCACCCCGTCGTCCGTGGTGTCTACGCAGTGGGTCGGCGTCACCTCAGCCGTGAGGGCCGCTGGATGGCCGCCGTTCTCGCCTGCGGGCCAGGTGCCTTGCTCAGCCATCGCAGCGCTGCTGCGCTCTGGGGCTTCGCAAAGGAGCACCCGGACTACATCGAGATCAGCGTCAGGCGTCCCTCGGAAGCCCGGCATCCCGGGATTCGCTGCCACCGTCGTCCCACCCTGCATGCCGAGGACGCCACCAGGAGCCAGAACATCCCCCTTACCCAGCCGGTTCGCACCTTCATAGACCTTGCGACCGTGGCAGGTCCGAAGACCGTCGAGCGCGCGATCAACGAGGCCGACAAGCGGGACGTGATCGATCCGGACCGGCTCCGCCGCGCGCTCGACGATCATCCCGGCGAGCCGGGCATCCGTCTTCTGCGCGAGGTCCTCGACGAGCACACGTTCCGGCTCTCCGACGACGAACTGGAACTGCTCTTCCGTCCCATCGCCGCGGCCGCCGGTCTGCCGACCCCGCTCACCAAACAACTCATCGACGGCTTCGAGGTCGATTTCTTCTGGCCCGAACTCGGCCTCGTCGTCGAGACCGACGGCTGGCGTTACCACCGCACCCCATCCGCCCAGAGCAGAGACGCCCTGCGCTTCCAGCGACACACCGCCGCGGGCTTAACCCCGCTTCGCTTCTCTCACTACCAAGTCAAATACGAACCCGGCCACGTCCGCGAGATCCTCGAACGAACCGCCGCCAACCTGCGCGGCCGACCTGCACCCTTACGTGCTGGGTGAGGGTGCAGGTCGGCCGCGCCTCGGGCGGCAGCCAAGGAACGACGGTAGGGAGGAGGTCCTACCCCTGCGATTCCGGGCTCTGGGCTTCACCGAGCCCGTGCGTCCCGGCCGCGCCGGCCCCAGTAGCGCGGTCGACCGCCTGCACCACGTCGCCGGGGTCGGCGACGCCGACGAAGACGAAGTTGTAGTCGTCGGTGGCGGCGGTGTCGAAGTCGACGTCGCCGATCTGCATCAGGCGCTGGTAGATCGTCTGGCGATAGTTGACGTTCTGGACCCGCTCCAGGCGCGTCTCCTGGATCTCGCGGGAGACGATCCCCCGTTTGATGTTGAGGCGGCGGTTGGTGATCGTGTACGTCGTCGCCACGCGCTTGACGAAGCCGACCAGGAGGGTGATCGCGAGGACGACGAGGATCACCACGAAGGCGCTGGCGTTGCCGTCGATGAGCTTGGCGATGATGCCGAGGATCACCGCGACCAGCAGGCCTTTGAGGTAGAAGCCGAGGATCGCGCGCCAGGAGGGGTGGCCCTCGAAGAGCACCTGCTCCCCGGGACTGAGATTGAGGCTCACGGGCGCCAGCATAGGGCCTCGTACGGCGCCCTGGCAACGATCTGGCCGAAGGTGCGGCTTGTCTTCGCGGCGGCATCCCCCGCCCTGCATAACCTCGGCCGGTGGCGATTCTCCGCGTCGAGCCCTTAACCACCGCCCGTGCCCTGCGCGGCCCCTTCGACTACCGGCGGCCGGAGGCGATGGCGAGCGTGGACGTCGGCAGCGTGGTCCGCGTTCCGTTCGGGCCGCGGCGCATCCTCGGTGTCGTCGTCGAGGTTGCCCAAACGTCGGAGCTGCCGCCGGAGCGACTGGCGGAGCCGCTGGAGGCGCTGGAGGCGGGGGCGACGCCGGAGCTGGTCCGGCTCGGGCTCTGGGTCGCCCGCGAGTACTGCTCGACCCCCTCGCGCGGCCTGCAGCTGGTGCTGCCGCCGGGGACGGGGACTGGCAGCGCCGCCCGCACGGTTCGCGCCAAGACCGAGCTGCGCGCGGCGATCCTCCCGGCCGGGGAGGCCGCCCTCGCCGGCGGCGAGCGGCTGGGGACGAAGCAGCGGGCGGTGCTGGACGCGCTGCGCTCGGGCGAGATGTCGGCCGGCGAGCTGGCGACCGCGGTGGGCGCCGACCGCCAGACCCTGCGCCGCCTGGAGGGGCGCGGCCTGATCGCCACCCGCAGCGCGACCGTCCGTCGCATCCCCGGCGAGCCGGGACTCTCCGGGACCGCCACCCGTCCCGAGCTGCTTCCCGAGCAGGAGGAGGCGGTCGAGGCGCTGGTCGCCGCCCTCGACGGCGCGGCCGGCGCGCCGCGCAGGCTGCTCCTCCACGGCGTCACCGGCTCCGGCAAGACCGAGGTCTATCTGGCCGCGGTCGAGGCGGCGCTGGAGCGGGGCAAGGGCGCGATCGTCCTCGTCCCCGAGATCGGCCTCGCCCCGCAGGCGGTCGCCCGCTTCCGCGCCCGCCTCGGCGACCGCTTCGCGGTGCTGCACTCGGCCCTCTCGGCGGGCGAGCGCTACGACGAGTGGCGGCGCCTGCGCAGCGGCGAGGCGAGCGTCTGCGTCGGCCCGCGCTCGGCCGTCTTCGCCCCGGTCCGCGACCTCGGCGTGATCGTCGTCGACGAGGAGCACGACCCCTCCTACAAGCAGGAGGGCGACCCCACCTACGACGCGCGCACCGTCGCCCGCAAACGGGCCGAGGACAGCGGCGCCGTGCTCGTCGGCGGGACCGCGACGCCGCGCCCGGAGAGCTGGCTGGAGCTGCCGCGGCTGGAGCTGCCGCGCCGCGTCGACGGTCGCCGGCTGCCGCCGGTCCACCTGGTCGACATGCGCGAGGCCGACCCGCGCGGCGGCCCCGTTCATGCCGACACTTGGGAGGCGCTGGAGGGGGTGCGCGCCGCCGCTGCCAAGGCGATCGTGATGATCAACCGCCGCGGCTTCGCGCCCTGGCTCACCTGCCGTTCCTGCGGCCACCACTGGAGCTGCTCCAACTGCGACGTCTCGCTGATCGTCCACCGTCACAGCGGCCGCCTCGTCTGCCACCACTGCGCTCACGCCGAGCGCCAGCCCCAGGCCTGCCCCGAGTGCGGCTCGACCACGCTCGCGCGCGCCGGTGCCGGCACCGAGCGGATCGAGGCGCTGCTGGCCGAGCGCCTGGACCCAATGCCGGTGCTGCGCCTCGACTCCGACACCGCCGCCGAGCGCGGCGCCCACGCCCGCATCCTCGCCCGCTTCGACGAGACCCCGAGCGCGGTCCTGGTCGGCACCCAGATGGTCGCCAAGGGCCACGACTTCCCCGAGGTGACGCTGGCCGCGATCCTCGACGCCGACGCCACCCTCCGCTTCCCCGACTTCCGCGCCGAGGAGCGCACCTTCGCGATGGTCGCCCAGCTGGCCGGCCGCTCTGGCCGCGGCGAGGCCGGGGGAGAGGTGATCGTCCAGACCCTGTCCCCGAAGGCCTCCAGCATCGAGCACGCCGCCCGTCATGACTCCGCCGGCTTCCTCGAGGTCGAGCTGCAGCGCCGCGAGGTGCTGCGCTACCCACCCTTCTCGCACCTGACCCGGATCAACTTCGCCTCCGGGCACGAGGGCAAGCTGGAAGACGCCGCAGCGGCGGTGGCGAGCGAGCTGCGGCGGGCGCTGCCACCGGAATCGGAGCTGCTGGGGCCGGCGCCGATGTTCCGGGTGCGCAACCGGCACCGGCGGCGGATCTTGATCAAGGCGCAGGATCGCGAGCGGGCGGTGGGGGCTGTTCGGGACGTGGTGGAACGCCGCGTCGCCGATCGCTCACTCAAGGACGTCGCGATCGGCGTCGACGTCGATCCGCAGTAGGACCGCGTCCGCCAGGGCATCGACCGCTGGCGGGTGGGCGCTGAGGTAGAGGTTCGGCTCGATCAGCTCCAGCTCTATGAGGCAGGGGTGGTCGTCAAGTCCGGAGACGAGGTCGACGCGGGCGTAGAGCGGGGTGGAGGCGAGCTGGGACAGAGCCCGTTCGGCCAGGTCGACGTGCTCGGGGGCGGGTTCGGCGGCTTCGACCGTCCCGCCCCAGATGGACTGGACGCGGAAGTCTCCTTCCGCCGGGCGCTTGCGGACGGCGTGGCTGAGCCGGCCGGCGATGTAGACGAGGGAGAGCTCGCCGCTTTCTTCTAGCGACGGGAGGAATGGCTGGACCATCGCGTCGTGTTGGTTGAGGACGCGGTTGAGCGCTTTTTGGCCCCTGGCGCCGGAACGGACGCGGCTTAGGTTTCGCGCGCCAAGGTCGATCATGGGCTTGACCACCGCCTCCACCCAGCCTTGTGCTGGCATCAGCTCGCTCAGGTCCGGCCGTTCCCCGCGCTTTACCCAGACGGTGGGCACGATCCTTACCCCACCTTCGTTCAGCTCCCGCAGGTAAGTCTTGCTCGAGTTCCACTCGACCATTGCCGCCTCATTCCACAACGGCATCACTGCCTCGACCCGGCGCGTCCAGGCGAGGAACTCGCGGTGCTTCTCGTGGTAATCCCAGGTCGAGCGGATTAAGCAGGCGTCGAAGCCACTCCAGTCCACCTCGCCGCGGTCCCAGACGACCGCGGAGGCTTCGACCCCGCGCGCCGCCAGCGCCTCGCGCAGCAGCTCGTCGTCGACCTTGAGGTCGGTGTAGTCGGCACAGGTGGCGATGGCGATCCGGGGTCGGGACACGGTCTCTCCACGCAGGAAGTATCAAACGCGGTAGGTACTTAGACTCAGGATTCGATGAGTGACGAGGTCAAAACGGAGGAGCGAAGCAGCGCCGAGGAGCAGCAACTCGAAGTCGAGCTGCTGGAGCGTCGCGAAGCGGCGCTCGCCCACGTGGTCAAGTTCGGCGACCCGGTGCTGAAGAGCAAGGCTTCGCCGGTGGCCAACTTTGGCCCGGATCTGCGCCAGGAGGTCGAGCGGATGATCGAGATCATGCGCGACGGACTCGGCGTCGGGCTCGCCGCGACCCAGCTCGGCGTCCTTCGCCGCCTGCTCGTCTTCCAGGCCGGCCCCGACAGCGAGCCGACCGCGCTGGTCAACCCCGAGATCGAGTGGCTCTCGGCGGAGAGCGCGGTCGCCGAGGAGGGCTGCCTCAGCCTGCCGCGGGTCTCGATGGACGTCGAGCGGCCGCTCTACGCGCGCTTCAGCGGCCGCGACGTCGAGGGCGAGCCGATCGTGATCGAGGCCGCGGGGCTCGAGGCGCGCGTCCTCCAGCACGAGCTCGACCACCTCGACGGCGTCCTGATCCTCGACCGGACCACGCGCGAGCAGCGCAAGGGGGCGCTGCGGGCGCTGCGGGAAGGCGAGAGCTACAGCCCCTCCTCGGAGGAGGAGATCGCCGAGGAGGGCGAGCTCCGCGAGCCGCGCACCGACGCGTGAGGACCGTCTACCTCGGCACCTCCGAGTTCGCCGCTGTCGTTCTGCGGCGCCTGGCCGGCTCGCCGCACCGCCCGGCGCTCGTCGTCACCCCACCAGACCGCCGCCAGGGGCGCGGTCGCAAGGTGCAGCCGCCGCCGGCCGCGGTCGCGGCGCGGGAGTTGGGGCTCGACCTCCTGCAGGCGGAGAACGTCAATGACGAGGACGCCCTGGAGCGGATTCGCGCCGTCCAGCCCGAGGCGGTGGCCGTCTGCGCCTTCGGCCAGCTGATCCGCGAGCCGCTGCTCTCCGAGTTCCCGATGCTGAACGTGCACCCCTCGCTGCTGCCGCGCTGGCGCGGCGCCGCCCCGATCGAGCGGGCGATCATGGCCCAGGATTCGACCACCGGCGTCTGTGTGATGCAGGTGACGGCGGGTCTCGACTCGGGCCCGGTGGCGCTGTGCGAGGAGACGCCGCTCGCCCCGGACGAGGACTTCGAGGCGCTCTCGGCGCGCCTGGCCCAGCTCGGCGGCGACCTGCTCGTTTGCGCTCTCGACCAGCTGGCCGCGGGGGCACTCGAGTTCACCGAGCAGGGCGAGGACGGCGTCACCTACGCCGAGAAGCTCGACCCGGCCGAGCGCCGCCTCGACCCGTCGCGTTCTGCACCTGAGCTGGCGGCCAAGGTGCGTGCGCTCAACCCTCACGTCGGCACTTACCTGGAGACCCGCGGCGGCGAGCGGCTCGGCGTCCGCCAGGCCACCGCCGTGGCAGAGGAGACCGCACCCGGCTGTCTGGAGGCACGCGATGGCGCCCTTCTGCTCGGCTGCGCCGAGGGGACGCTGCGGCTCGACATCGTGCAGCCGCCCGGGGGGACGCTGATGGCCGCCGACGCCTACCTGCGCGGCCACCGGTTGCTGGAGCTATGAGCGGGCCATCCGGGCGCGTCTCGCCGGCGCGCGCCCTCGCCTACGCCACCGTCCGCGCCACCTTCGAGGAAGACGCCTTCACCGAGCGCGCCTTCCGCGTCGAGGCCGACCGGCGCGGGATCGATGGCCGCGAGCGCGCCCAGGCCCAGCGCCTCGCCTACGGAGCCGTCCAGCGCCGCGGCACCAGCGACGTCGCGATCGAACGCCTGGCCGGCCGCTCCACCCGTCTGCTCGACCCGCCGGTGCTGGCGGCGCTCCGCCTCGGCCTCTATGAGCTGCTCTTCGCCGACGCCACCCCCGACCACGCCGCCGTAAACCAGGCGGTGGAGCTGGTCAAGTCGGCCGGCGCCGGCCACGCCGCCGGCTTCGCCAACGCGATCCTGCGCCGCGCCGTCC
>JBQCCT010000091.1:0-3155 GCA_051961955.1 Solirubrobacterales bacterium | reverse complement strand
AGGCTTCCCCGGTCTGGCGCTGGCCGTGGCCCTGCCCGAGGCCCGAGTCGACCTGATCGAGTCGGTCGGGCGCAAGTGCGAGTTCATGCGGCGCGCGATCGAGGCCGCCGGAATTGGCAATGCCATCGTCTTCAACACCCGTTCGGAGGATTTGGCTGCCTCCCGGGGACGCGAGGCCTACGACGCCGTCACCGCCCGCGCCGTTGGCCGTCTCTCAACCCTTGCTGAGCTCGCGAGCCCACTTCTGAAGCCAAATGGCGTTCTCGTCGCCTGGAAGGGCAAGCGCGACGAGGATGAGGAGCGACAGCTCGCGAACGCTTCCGAGGACCTCGCCATGAGGTCCGAGCAGACCCTCGACGTCGGCAACCGCGCCGGCTCAGCGCACCGCCATCTCCACATGATCCGCAAGACCGGCCAAACGCCCCCGAACCTGCCCCGCAAGCCCGGGATCGCCAAGAAGCGCCCGAAGGGCTAGCGCCGCTTCTTTTTCTTGCGAGGTGGCGGGGGAGGTGGTTTGGCGGCCTGGATCGCTGCCGCACCTTCAGGCGTCGCAGCGACCGGTGGCGGGATGATTCTCTGGATCACGAACGACTGTCCGATCGTCCAGAAGTTGGTGGTGATCCAGTAGAGGATCAGACCGGCGGGGAAGTTGAGGATGAAGGGGACGAAGACCAGCGGCAGCAGGAACATCATCGTCCGCTGGCTTTTATCCGCGGTGATCGACATCACCATCCCGGAGACGAGCTGGGTGCCGACGTAAAGGATCAGCAGGGCGATCAGTTCGCCTCCCGTCGCCTTCCCGGTCAGGTCGTGGATAAAGAGGAATTCGGCTCCGTAGGCGCTGCAGTGGCCCGCGGCTTCGCAGCCCATGTCCGGGGGAAGCTCGTGGCGGAGGACGTAGAAGAGGGTGATGAAGACCGGCAACTGGGCCAGGAGCGGGAGGCAAGAGGCAAAGGGGTTGACTTTGTTCTCTTTGTAGAAGCGCATCATTTCCTGCTGCATGCGCTGTTTGTCGTTTTTGTACTTCTCCTGCAGCTCTTTGATCTGCGGCTGCAGGGCTTGCAGCGCCCGCATCCCTTTCAGCTGTTTGTAGGTGAGCGGGATCAGGATCGCCCGCGTGACGACGGTCAGGGCGATGATCGACATCCCCCAACTGAGGCCGGCGTTGTCGTGGAAGAACTTCAGGACCGCATTCGCGATATCGATCAGCGGCTGCAGGATGTTGGCGTCAGGCAGGATCACGGGTGGTGGGCTTTGCGGTGGTGGTCGGCCGGGTGGATCGGGCCGGTGCGGAGCGTGAATCTATCGGGGACGGGGTCGAAGCCGCCGTGACTAAAGGGATTGCAGCGCAGAAGCCGCCATCCGGCAAGGACAAAACCGCGGATCGCGCCGAAGCGTTCGACCGCTTCGACAGCATAGGCGGAGCAGGTCGGCTCGTAGCGACAGCGGCGAGGAAGGTGCGGGGAGATCCAGTGCTGATAGGCCCAGATCGGGGTCAAGAGAGCCCGTTTCACGTGGAACGCACCTTCGCCAGAGCTTCTTCGAGGTTGGCGGTCACACCGGCCGTTCCCTCTTTCTCGATCAGATTGTTGATCTCCGCGCGGGCGACGATGACGAAATCATGGCGCGGCGGCAAGCGGTCGGCGAGGCTCCAGAAAGCCTCCCGCAGCGCCCGCTTCACCTTGTTGCGGTCGACCGCACCGCCAACCTTGCGGCTGACGGAGACGCCCAGGCGCACGTCCTCCCGCTCCTCGTCCTTGCGGGGAAACGCGTAGAGCACGAGGTACCGGGTCGCGTGCGAGGAGCCGTCGCGATAGACACGGTCGAACTCCCCGCTGCGCGAAAGGCGGCGTCGCCGGCCGGGGGGCATCAGATGCCCGGTTGCGTGGCCGCGTGCGGCCGGGGGCGTGCGTGGCCAAGCAGATCAAGGACGCAGGCCGCCGCCTCTGGTGGAGCCAAAGGCAAGGCTGAGGACGCAGAGATGCGCAGCGCCACGCGCGTCATCCGGACGTGCGGGGTCGCGCGACCGGGCATCTAAGGAGTGAGGCGCTTGCGCCCTTTACGCCGGCGGCGCTTGAGGATGGCGCGGCCGCCGCGGCTGCTCATGCGTGCACGAAAGCCATGGGTCTTTGCCCGCTTCCGCTTCTTTGGCTGGTAGGTGCGCTTCATGCCGGCGGAAGTATAGGGAGGAACGCCGGGCCGGTCTTCCAGAATCTTTTCTGCGGGAATTGCGAGGCGCCCGCCAAGCGTGCTCAGGCACGGCGCTATGGTCGCCGGTCGGTGCCCGATGACTCCCCACACCCCCCACTCGATGCCCTCTGGCAGGCAACCAAGGAGCGCCTCAAGGCGTCGGTGCCGGAGTCGACCTACCGCCTTTGGCTAGAGCCACTGGACGCCGCCGGAGCCGACGAGCAGACCCTCTACCTGACGGCGCCGGAGGGGATCCGCGCCTGGACCGAACGCCGCTACTCCCCCCTGATCGCCGAAGCGCTGCGAGATCTTGATTCGCCGCTGGAACAGGTGAGCTTCGCCGAGCCGCGAGCGAGCGCAGAGAAGCAATCCGATGTCGAGCTGAACCCCAACTACAGCTTTGCGCGCTTCGTTATCGGACCCGGCAATCGCCTTGCGCACGGCGCCGCTCTCGCCGTCGCCGAGGCTCCCTCCGAGGCTTACAACCCCCTCTTTCTGCATGGTCCGCCAGGGCTGGGGAAGACCCACCTCTTGGCGGCAATCGCCAATTACCTACGCGCCAACGCCCCCGGTCTCAGCGTCCGCTACACGACCGCCGAGTCGTTCACCAACGAGTTCGTCGCCGCCCTGAAGTCGAAGGGCAACGAGGCCTTCAAGGCCCGCTACCGCGACATCGACGTGCTGCTCATCGACGACGTCCAGTTCCTGCAGGGGAAACCGGCGACCGAGGAGGAGTTCTTCCACACCTTCAACGCCCTCTACGAGGGGGGGAGCCAACTTGTCCTCTCCGCCGACCGCATTCCCAGCGAGCTCTCCACCCTCGCCTCGCGCCTGCGCGACCGCTTCGAGTGGGGGCTGACGGTGGCGGTCGAGCCGCCCAACCTGGCGACGCGGCTCACCGTCCTGCGCCGCCTGGTCGAGGAGGCCGGCGTCGAGATCGCCGACACCAACGCCCTCGTCGAGAG